>JAJYAX010000195.1 GCA_021779275.1 Deltaproteobacteria bacterium
GTAAGAGCATGGAATTGAAACAAGAGTCCGAAAAGCTATAGAAGGAGGACGGTAGGGGCTTCGAGAGAGATGGGTCTCTTTCGGGGCCTCACTGCCAGGCCCGAAGCTCGGAGAGGGCGGTGGAGCAGAGCAGATAGGTGATGTCGTGTCTCTTGGCCAGATCCTGGATTGCGGCAAGCAGTGCGTCCGCATCCTTGAAATCACCCACCTGGCTGTCCGGATTTTTGTAAGCGGAGACATAACCCCACATGTGCTGCAGGGCGTTTTGCAACATGCCCTCGGAGGGCGGCACCCGCATCAGGTGGGTTACGGTCATGGTGATCCGCTCGAAGGTGGCCCGGCTTATGTCTGTGGCCATGATGCGGCCGAGGGAGGAATAGACCTGCTGATCCCGGGCCAGGATGGAATATTTATGCTGGGCCCAGAACTCTTGGACGTTGCCGGGCAGCGGGATGCGGCCCGGCTCTTTTGTTTTGTATTTGTCCGCCAGTATATCAAACTGGCCGGCGGGGGGATCGATGAAGGCGCCGGGCCAGAGACCGGCCGACTGCTCAAATTCCACCGGGGTCCGGTCATGAAAACCGCGGAGCTGCATCTCGGCCCGCAGCAGTGCGTGACGGCGGGCCAGCGCCCAGCCGAATCCCTGCCAGCGCAGGGTCTCGGGATGCCTGGCGTATCCCTTCTTCTTGTTCACCAGGATGGAGACAATGCCATGCAGTTCCCGGTGTTCGCCGAGCAGGCTTTGATTGTTCAGATAACCGGGGTTGATATCCCAAATGCGCATCTAACTCACCAGTTCATTTTTTTATGCTACTTGTTCAAAACGGCCTCTCTTAAGGTCTCAATACCGATGGTGTCTATCAAAAAGCCAAGGCGCGCCCGTTTGGAATTTTCTTGATAGTAGGTTATGGTCCTCGCAACTATTTCCTCGGCTTCCTCCGATGGAATATTTTCCGCCAGGACCTCGGCCAGCCGCGGTTTTATGCCGCCCATGCCGCCTGCCAGGATAGTCCATCCGGTCTCTGTCCCGTAGAGAGAGAGGTCTTTAATGCAGTTTTCACCACACTGTATCTTGCAGCCGCTCACCGCCATCTTCATCTTGCTGGGCATGGACATGCCGTGGTATCTGGCATCCATTTTCATCCCCATGGCAAGGCTGTCCTGTTTTGCCAGCCGGCAGAAGGTCATGCCGGGGCAGACCTTGATGCTGCGAACACAAAGACCTACGGCATGTCCCTGCTCGGCGCCCAGTTCCTCCCAGATAGCATCGATATCTTCTTCTTTGATTCCGACCAGCGCAATGCGGGCGGCGCTGGTGATCTTCAGGGCGGCCGCGTTGTATTTTCGTGCAACCGCTGCAAGTTTCTCAAGGAGCTCAGGAGTGACAATCCCGCAGGGAATATGCGGGGCTATCGCGTATGTTTCCCGATCCCGCTGCAGTATCACACCTTTTTCGCCATCTTTCAGCATGGTAATCCTCTGTCATTTGAAGTGAGTGTTTTAGCGGTGAACATTTGAACCGCCGAGGATGAATTTTTCCTCTGCAATTGCAGCATAGGTAGAGGCTTGGCCTGGTCTGCTTGCCATTTTCCTTACCTGAGCCGCATTGGCTTATGAAAGCATACAACATCTGGGTTGATGGGTAAATTTGAAATTGGGAATGGCGCGTAATTGCGGGGTGTTCCGGGCATATCCATATACAAGAGATCCGAGTCGGGGAGAATCGAGTGTATGTTTCCACTTCTCACCTATGCTCGATGATGGGGGTGCTTAAGTGGAGGGTGTTGCTGATTGCTGATATAGGTAAAATAAGAGTCAGGAAAAACGCGACCCTTGTTTCTATCCTGTCAATTATTTGCATTTCAATCGGAGTGGAAAGAAGGCCATCTCCCTGTTCCCTGACTCGTCCTGTCACTCTCATATTTGCTTTTGTGAGACGCTTGTGATTACAGGGGCAAGGTGAATGGTTGTTGCGGGGTGGGCCAAAAGCGGCTAAAAAGAGCAGGAGAACATCCGCGCTCTTCGGCGACGGAAAGAGAAACTGCGTAATCACTGCATAACAGAGAGCCAGCCAGAGCACGTAACCGAAAAATCCGGAGGATTTTATGAAATTTCCAATAGACCTCAGTTCCTATACACCCTTGAAGTTCAGCACCTCCCAGGCTGGACTGGATGCTGACCAGCGCCGGTCGCTTACAAAAAATATCCAGCTTGTCAGGGACAGCCTGATCTTTTTCACGGCCTTGGCCAACTGTAAGGGACTGGGCGGTCATACCGGCGGGGCCTATGATATCGTCCCGGAGGTCCTGATCATGGATGGTTTTATGAAGGGCTCAGATACCTTCCATCCGGTCTTTTTCGATGAGGCCGGGCACCGGGTCGCCATCCAGTATATGATGGCCGCCCTGAACGGCTACCGGGGGATCGAATCCCTGCTGCACTACCGGGAGTTCAACGAGGGATTGTACGGTCATCCGGAACGCAATGAAAAACATGGGATCTTCTTCAGCTCCGGACGTCTCGGCCATCTCTGGAGCTATGTCAATGGGGTCGCCGAGGCCCTGAGGGACAAGACCCTGGTCATGTTCGGCAGCGACGGCTCGCAGCAGGAGGGCGATGATGCCGAGGCGGCGCGCTATGCCGTGGCCCGCAACCTGAAGGTGAAGGTGATTATCGACGATAACGATGTGACGATTGCCGGTCATCCCAGCAGCTATATGCGGGGCTACGATGTCGCCGGGACCCTGGCCGGGCATGGCCTGAGCGTGAATGCGGGCGACGGCGAGGACCTGGACGATCTCTTCGGCCGGATAAAAGAGGCGCTCCTGGCCGATGGTCCGGTGGCGCTGATCAACAAACGGAAGATGGCCATCGGTGTTCCTGGTATCGAAGGCCTGCCCAAGGGCCACGATGTGATCCCGGTGGCCATGGCCATCGATTATCTGCAGGCCAGGGGCTATGCTGAGGCGGTGAAAATACTGAGCGAGACCAAGGCCCCGAAATCCACGGTCGAATATAGAGGCAGCACCAAAGAGACCGGCAAAAACCGGGACGACTTCGGCAAGGTGGTCTGTGAGATCCTGGCCGGGACGGCCGATCCGCAATCGAAGGTGCTGGTCATCGATTCCGACCTTGAGGGTTCCTGCGGCCTGCATCATATCCGCAAGCAGTTCCCGGAGGTCTATGTGCACGGCGGCATCATGGAGCGCAATAATTTCTCGGTGGCGGCAGGCTTCGGCTCCGCTCCCGGTCGTCAGGGGATCTGCGGCACCTTTGCCGCCTTCCAGGAGATGTTGATCTCCGAGATTACCATGGCCCGGTTGAACCAGGCCAATGTGCTGGCCCATTTCTCCCATTCCGGCGTTGACGATATGGCCGACAATACCTGCCATTTCGGCATCAATAACTTTTTTGCCGACAACGGCCTGCCTGAAAACGATACCACGCGGCTGTATTTTCCTGCCGACACGCTGCAGCTCAGGCAGGTGCTGACAACCATTTTCCATGATCAGGGACTGCGCTTTGTCTTCTCAACCCGTTCGGCGACCCCCTATATCCTGGACGAGGCCGGGCAGAAGCTCTATGGCGAAGGCTATACCTTCGTGCCGGGCAAGGACGAGATCGTCCGCCGGGGGACGGTGGGGTATATCGTCTCCTACGGGGAGATGCTCTATCGCTGCCTGGATGCGGTGGAACAGCTGCGGGCCGAGGGTATCGATGTCGGCCTGGTCAATAAGCCGACCTTGAATACTATCGATGCGGAGATGCTGGCCATCCTGGGAGAATGTCCCCTGGTGCTGGTGGTGGAGACCCAGAACGAGAAGACGGGCCTGGGCGTCCGTTACGGCACCTGGCTGCTGGAAAACGGTCATTCCGTGGAGTATGCCCATATGGGGACCACCAGGGAAGGCCGAGGCGGCCTGACCGAGCAGATCCCCTATCAGAGGTTGGGTGTCAAGGATATTAAAGACAAGGTTCGTACCTTGATAAAGGCTTGAGGGCCTGCCGGTATCATGTACACTGCCTTTAATCTGCCGATCACACCAATCGGTCTCCGCCCTCCTGCAGGATGCTGACGCCGTTTCGGGTCAGCATCGATACGGGGCGGGACCGGAAGCCCGCACAATGCCCGCCCCGTATCGAGATCACCTCCTGCAGCGCCAGGGGCTTGGCCGTCTCGAAGCCCCCTGGACTGCGCTGTTCAAATTAACTGATCCGCTTCTGGTTGAAGACATCGCCGGATCTTAGAGCCCTGCCTCGGTTTGCATGCTCTCCTCTGTGAAAAAATCATACGCTTTGAATTTTCCATAAAAGCAAAAGTGTCCAATAAATAGGCAGTCGATTGGCATGGAGGAAAGGAAGCGCTCTGGCGCTCTGCAATAGAAGAAGACTGTATTCAACACATTAGCAGCATTTATTGCCTAAATAATGCTATTGGCATATTTGATGCTACATAGATAATGATGCAGAATTGTCTAGTTGTTGGACTGGACTGCAATTAAATATTATGGAGGGAAATATGCCAATGTACAGTGGATATGGAATGGGTTTTGGTATGGTATTTATGCTCCTGTTCTGAGATCGG
>JAJYAX010000196.1 GCA_021779275.1 Deltaproteobacteria bacterium
GGAAACAGGGCATCTGGTCCTGTCCACCCTGCATACCATCGATGCCGGGCAGGCCATCAACCGCATGCTCGGTATGTTCGACCAGGATGAACAGCCTCAGATCCGGAATCGTCTGGCCGATACGATCCGCTGGGTCGTCGCTCAGCGTCTGTTACCGCGGGTCGGCGGCGGCAGGAGCGCGGCCATGGAGATCCTCTGCACCAGTCTGCGGGTCAAGGATCTGATCTTAAACGGAGAGACCGAGGAGAAGACCTATTACAATGTCATCCATCACGGGTCGGCGGCGGGTATGCGGACCTTTGACCAACATATCCTCGAGATGTACAGTCAGGGTCTGATCACCGAACAGACCGTCATGCAGTACTGCTCACACCGCAATGAGGTGAGCCGCGGACTCGACATGTTGAAGGCGGCGCGGGGAGAGTCCACCTCCTCGTTGTCGGGACTCGGAATGGAGGAGTCTGAAGACCCCCGCGGCAGACGCTGATCCCGCGGCATAGTTTTTTGTAGCGCCTCATGACGAGACACATCCACCCTGTAAAGAGGAGAGAGGTGAGGAAAGAATGATAGTTAGCTGCCCGAGTTGTGGAAAACAATTGAAGCTTCCGAAGAGGATCGTGGAGAATGTCACGGAACTGGCCGCAGGGAAGACACTCAATATCAAGTGTCCGCACTGCAGCGGCGCGATCTCCCTGCATGCCGGTATGGCATCCTCCGCCCGGACGGCGGCAAAGGCCGGCCGGGGCGGGCCTGGAGAGGCGAAACCCGCCGGATTTGTCACTCCTCCGCCGCCACCCGATATCACCTGGCTGCTGGAAGGGAGGTATGAGGGGAAGGAGACCATCGAAGATGTGCCGATGGCCCTTATCCTGATGGAGGAGGGCGCTGCCAGGGAGAAGGTGATCGCCTCTCTGGAAGGCATTGGATATAGGGCCGAGCTGGTGGCGTCGACAAACGACGCCATCGAAAAGATTCAGTTTGTCGATTATGCCTGTATCGTCCTCCATTCGCAGTATGAATCCAATGGGATCAATACAAGCGCCTTCCACAAGCAGATGTGCGCAATGAACATGTCCAAGAGACGGTTTAACTTTTACATCCTGATAGGCAGGGAATTCAAGACACTCTATAACCTGCAGGCGCTGGTCTATTCGGCGAATCTTGTGGTCAATGATCAGGAGATACCCAAGTTTGATATCATCCTGCGGAAGGCGATCCCCGAATATGAGGACCTCTTCGGGCCCATCATGGAAGAATTGCGCCACCATGGGCGATGATTATGGAGTATAATTTCTTCACTCACGAAAACATCTTAACATGATAAAAAAAATGCTTCAGTCTGCCGGGAGGAGGATTCGGAATTTCCTCTGGACCGGGAGGGAAAAAACTCTTTTTTCCCCGTCCTCAGAGATGGCGGCCCATGGCGCCGGCTCTGAGACAACGGCAGAGAAGACAACAGAACAAGCAGATCAGGACGGACAGGGGAGGCGGAAGAGCACTGCCGGGCAGGGGGAGCCCGGTTCATCTCCTCATCGGCGGCAGAAACGCAAAGAAACCTGGGATAGAGAGAAATTCCAGGTCGAACCCGTTGAAGGAAAAGCCCGTTTCCATGACTTTGCCCTGCCGGATGCAATCATGCATGCCATTGCCGATCTGGGGTTTTTATACTGCACGCCCGTGCAGGCAAAGGCCCTGCCCGTCACTCTGCAGGGAAAGGATCTTGTCGGCAGGGCCAATACCGGGACCGGCAAGAGTGCGGTCTTTCTGATCTCCATCTTTTCCCGGCTGCTGGCTGAGGAGATAAAAGATACCCGGAACGGCAGGCCGCGGGCTCTGATTATTGCCCCGACCCGTGAGCTGGTGGTCCAGATCACCCGAGACGGCCGTGATCTCGCCAAGTACACATCCCTGCGCATCGTCGCCGTCTTCGGCGGGGTTGACTACCGGAGTCAGATGCAGGAGCTGAAGGAGAAACAATGCGATGTGGTGGTCGCAACCCCCGGCCGTCTTCTCGATTATCTCGGGAAAAATGTGCTCAGCCTCGATGACTGCGGGATTATGGTCATCGATGAGGCGGACCGGATGCTCGATATGGGGTTCATTCCGGATGTCCGGCGCATCGTTCAACGGACACGCGAGGGGGCACGGCGTCAGACCATGCTCTTTTCCGCGACGGTGACCGAAGAGGTCCGGCGCCTGGCCTCGCAATGGTGCAAAGATCCTGTCCAGGTGGAGATCGAGCCGGAACAGGTAACGGTGGAAAGCATCGACCAGATTGTTTATCTGGTGACGACCGCGGAAAAATATGATGTCCTCTATAATCTGGTAAAGCAAAAATCCGGAGAGCGTATCCTGGTCTTTACCAACCAGAAAAACGAGGCCAGAAAACTCAGTGAGCGGCTGAAACGAAACGGACTTAACTGCGATCTGCTGACGGGCGATGTTCCCCAGCAGCAGCGGACGAAACGGCTGGAGGACTTCCGGGCCGGAAAGATCCTCGTCCTGGTGGCGACCGATGTCGCCGGCCGTGGGATCCATATCGAGGGCATCAGCCATGTGGTCAATTATACCCTGCCCTATGAGCCGGAAGATTATGTCCATCGCATCGGCAGGACCGGCCGGGCCGGGGCGGCGGGCATATCCATTAGCTTTGCCTGTGAAGAGGGCTCCTTCTATCTTCCGCAGATAGAGGAGTTTATAGGACGAAAACTGGAGTGCATTGTTCCCGATGAGGCGCTGTTGACCCCGGCGCCGAAGGGCGTGGGTGTCCAAAGGACGGAAAACAGAGGAAGAGGGCCGGGAGCCGGCAAAAAAACGAGGAGATAGGAAGTTTTTTTTCAGGTCTATGGTAAGAAGTCCTTGTCGTTCTGTCTTTTCTCTGCTATAAGATACCGTTTTACAGCCCGAAAAGGTTGCCTTCCCGAGGGGATGCGGCCTTTATTTTTTTATATACCTGATTTTAAAAGGTAAAGATAAACCTTAACCATTTGGCTTTTGGCCTGAAAGAAGAGCGAAATCCATGACAGAAGAATTTAACCAATCAACCCAGGGAAACGGCGGCGGAGAGTTGAGCTTTGCAGAACTTTTCGAGATGCCGGAAAACAACAAGGTCGTTGCCGTCGGTGATGTGGCGATGGGAACCGTCATCGGCACGGTCGATGATTTCCTGCTGATCGATGTCGGCGATAAGGCCGAGAGCTACATCGCCAAGTCGGAATTCCGTCTTGAAGAACAGGCGCAGATTAAAATCGGCGACACCTTTGAAGTTTTTGTAGAGCGTCGTAAAGAGGAAGGCGGACTTCTTCTGTCACGGGAAAAAGCGATCGCGATCAAGGTCTGGGAAGACATCGCCAAGATCCAGGAAGAAGACAAGACCATCGAAGGCAAGATTGAGAGCCGGGTCAAGGGCGGTATGTCCGTTGATATCGGCGTCCCTGCCTTCCTGCCCTATTCCCAGATCGATCTCCGCCCGGTCAAGGATCTCGACGCGTTGATTGGCCAAAGTTTTGAGTTTAAGATCTTGAAGTTCAACCGGAAACGCAACAACGTCGTGATCTCCAGGCGGGCAATCCTGGAAGAGGAACGCAACAAGCTGCGCGAGAAGATGCGATCCCTGTTGCAGGAAGGACAGATCATCACCGGAGCCATCACCAATATCACCGACTACGGTCTCTTTATCGACATGGGCGGCATGGACGGTCTCTGTCATATCACCGATCTTTCCTGGGGGCGTGTCTCCCATCCGGCCAAGCTCTATAAGGTCGGCCAGGAACTTGAGGTTAAGGTCCTTAAATATGACAAGGAGCATGATCGTGTCTCTCTGGGTGTCAAGCAGCTGCGTGAGGATCCGTGGGCGACGGTCACCGAGAGATATCCCATCGGCCAGAATACCAAAGGCAAGGTTGTCTCCATCACCGATTACGGTGTCTTCGTCGAGCTGGAAGAAGGTGTTGAAGGCCTTATCCACGTCTCCGAGATGACCTGGTCCAAAAAGCCGCGCCATCCGTCGAAGATGGTCTCTGTCGGCGACGAACTGGAGATCATGGTCCTGAATATCGAACCGGAGACCAAGCGTATCTCGCTGGGTATGAAACAGCTCCAGCCGAATCCATGGGATCTGGTCACCGAGACCTATCCGGTCGGTTCCATCATTGAGGGCAAGATCAAGAATATCACCGATTTCGGTGTCTTTATCGGTATTGAGGAAGGGATCGACGGCCTGATTCATGTCTCCGATCTCTCCTGGACCGAGCGGATCAAGCATCCGTCGGAGAAATACGCCAAGGGTGAGACCATTCAGGCGGTTGTGCTGAAGATCGACAAAGAGAATGAGCGGTTCTCGCTGGGTATCAAACAACTGACCCCGGATCCGTGGCAGGCTGCCTATAATAATTATCCGTCCGGGACCGTTATTGAAGGTGTTATTACCAATGTGACCGATTTCGGTGTCTTTGTAAAACTTGAGGAAGGTATTGAAGGCCTTGTTCATGTCTCCGAGATCAGCAAGGATAAGGTAAAGACCCCGGTAGGCATGTACAAGGTGGGCGATATCTTGAAGGCCATCGTCATCAATGTCTCGGCC
>JAJYAX010000197.1 GCA_021779275.1 Deltaproteobacteria bacterium
AGAACAGGGTATCGTTGGGCATCTTCAGCATGCCGCCCTTGTCGGCCCACATCATGAACTGCTCGCCGGTGTGCCGGAAGGTATCGGTGACAAACACGCACTCCTTGCAGTAGCAGACCGGACAGGCCACCCGGCAGTTATAACAGTTGATACAGGCGGACAGTTTATCCGCCAGGGCCTCGAAGGTGTTGGTCCCCGCCCGGTATTCCGCAAACTGCTTATCACGCGCCTCGGTGCGCACGGCCACCAGCTTCTTCACCGCCTCATCGCGGCCGGCAGGAGTCTCTCCTGATTTCAGGCCTGATTTTTCCAGGGCCTCCTCACCTTTTTTGCTCACCGCCTCAATAAAGACCGCCCCGCCTCCGGCACCTATCCCACACAGCCTCATATCGACATTTTCGGCCGTCGGAAATTCACAGATCTTGCAGGCGCCTATGATATCAAAATCCGCCATGGCGGTCTTTCCAGCCTGGGCATTCTCCAGGAAGGATTCAGAGGTTCCGCCCTGCTCCTGGAACTTGGCGAAATCGGTATTCTCGTAGCGGCCGAGGCAGTCCATCCCGATCATCAGGACATCGTCGAGATTCACCTGTTTCAACTTGACCAGCTCGACCACGGCGCGGATCTCGCAGGGACGCAGGACCATCGCCACCTTGCGGCCGGATGGTTTGGCGGTGAGCGATGAGGCGATCTTGGCGCCGCTGACCGCAGCCACCGGGGCGAAAGGATCGACGGATGCAGTATTGGCAGCCGAAGTGACAAGGGACAGCCGCACCCCTTTTTTTCCTTGAGCCATCGGAGCCAGGACAGCGTCGACCGCACCATTTTCAAGTATGCCCTTGAAAAATACCGACAGTTCTTTATTCAGTTCGTCTTTCTTAAAAGACATTTTGGCAAATTTAGTCATTTTCAGTCATCTCCGTGTCTTCAACCTACCATTTGGCCCAGGTTCTGCAGGGGGCTAGGTCCGAGTTGTTTCAGTTTTTCTGTCATTTCATCCGCAACTTCCTTCAGCATGTTGCCTTCACTGGCAGCGATCCAGCGCAACCAGAAGCGCTCTTCGCCGATACCATACTGTTTCAGAAGCTCAGTGACCAACGCCACCCGCCGCCTGGCCTTCAGGTTCCCGTTGATGTAATGACAGTCACCGGGCCAGCATCCGCCGATCAAGACGCCGTCCGCTCCGTTCAGGAAGGCCTTGAGGACAAATTTCGGATCAACCATGCCACTGCACATAACCCTGATGATCTTGAGATTGGGCGGGTACGACAGACGGGAAGTACCGGCAAGATCTGCTGCGGTGAATGTGCACCAGTTACAAAAAAACGCCACTATTTTGGGTTCAAACTCGCTCATCACATAACTCCTTAGTTAAGTAAAATCCCATCTATTTCCGCAAAGATCTGTTTATCGGTAAAGTGTCTCACCTTGGCGGCGCCGCTCGGACATGCCCCGGCGCAACTGCCGCACCCTTTACAGATAGCACTGTTGACCTCACTGATTCCAACATATTGATTAAATTCTATGGCCGAATAGGGGCAGAGACCGATACAGAGCTGACACCCGACGCAGATATCAGGATCGATGTTTGATATCATGGGCGGCACTTCAACCTGACCTGCACAGGTCAGCTGCAGGCATTCTCCGGCGGCGCCCTTGGCCTGGGCCACCGTGTCCGGGATATCCTTCGCCCCCTGACAGGCGCCGGCCAGAAAGACTCCACTGGTAGGCGTCGATACGGGCGCCAGTTTCGGATGCTCCTCCTGGAAGAATCCGTCTGCTCCGATGCCGATGCCGAACTTGCGCATGACATCCGGGGCATCCGGCCTGGCCTCCATGGCCGTACAGAGAATCACCATATCGACATTAATCTCGATCAGGCGGTTGGAGAGGGTATCCTCGCCCTTGACGGTCAGGACTCCGTCCTTGCCCTCGGTGATGGAACCTGCCTTGCCGCGAATCATTCTGACCCCTTCGGCCTGGACCCTCTTGTAGAACTCTTCGTAGCCCTTGCCGAAGCAGCGCATATCGATATAGAAGTTGTAGATTTCCGTATCATGCCCGCACTTATCCTTCAAGAGATGCGCATACTTGAGGGCATACATACAACAGGTCCGGGAGCAGTATTCATGATAATTCTTATCACGGCTGCCGATGCAGTGCAGGATGGCGACGCTCTTCGGCGCTCTGGTAAATTTCAGAGGATCCGTCATATCGCGCATCAGAAGCTTGCCCGATGTCGGCCCGGTGGCATTGGAAAGCCGCTCGAATTCAATATTGGTAAAGACGTTACGATATTTGCCGTAGCCGTACTGGGTCATCTTCGACGGATTCATCGGGTCGAAACCTGTGGCGATGATGATGGAACCGACATCGAAGGTCTCACGCTTATCGGTCATCTCATGCTCGATGGCGCCCGCCTTACACTGGTCGACGCAGAGCTTGCACTCGCAGCAGCCGCCGCAATCAACGCAACGGGCGGCCTCCTTGCGGGCCTGCTCCTCGCTGAAGCCAAGCTCAATCTCCTTGTAGTTGCCGACGCGTTCCGGGACGGCAAGGGCGGGCATCTTGGCACGAGAAACCTTCTCCACCTTTGCCGGGATCGCCTTCCAGTCGGTGCCGGCAGGTTTCACCGGCCTGTTTTCGGCAAGCTCTTCACCCAGCAGAAATTTCTCAATGGAGACGGCGGCCTGTTGTCCTGCCGCCACCGCCTCGACGGCGATGGAAGGCCCGGTGAACATGTCTCCGCCGGCAAAGATACCCGGAAAACTTGTCTGATAGGTCACCGCATCGGCTGCAACCGTACCCCAGCGTGTCAACTCGACCCCCGTGGTGCCCTCCAGGAAACTGCTGTTGACCTGCTGCCCGATGGCCGGGATCATCATATCGCATTCGATTTCAAACTCCGATCCCTCTTTCGGCACCGGCCGTCTGCGGCCTGATTCATCCGGCTCACCAAGTTCCATCCTGATGCAGCGCAGGCCGGTGACCTTGCCGCCGGTGGTGATGACCGCAATCGGATTCACCAGCAGATCGATCTTGATGCCCTCTTCCTCGGCTGCGGCGATCTCGTGCTTGACCGCCGGCATCTCCTCGCGGCTCCTTCTGTAGACCATCTTCACCTCGGAGGCGCCCTGGCGCAGGGCCTCGCGGGCAGCGTCGATGGCCACATCGCCACCGCCCACGACCACGACCTTCTTGCCGGTCTTGACCGGTTGCTTCAGGTTCAATAGACCGAGATAATCGATGCCGTGCATGACGCCGTCGGCATCCTCGTTCTCGATATTCATCTTCCGGCTTTTCCAGGCGCCGGTCGCTAGATAAACGGCCTTGAATCCTTCCGTGAAGAGGCCGGAGACCGGACGATCCTTACCGATATCAGCATTCAGCTGTATATCTACGCCCAGCTTCTTCATATAGTTGATCTCCTGCTCCAGGATCGCCGGGGGAAGCCGGTAATCCGGGATACCGAAGCGGAGCATACCGCCGGCGAAAGGCGCCTTCTCGAAGATGGTCGGATGATATCCCTTTTTGGCCAGGAAATAGGCGGCGCTCAAGCCTGCCGGTCCGGCGCCGATGATGGCCACCTTCTCACTGTCATCCTTCATCTCAATCGTTGGCAACGGCAGCGTATTCCAGTCGGCCTGGTCTGCGGCAAAGCGCTTCAATTGACAGATGGCCAGCGGCGCGTCCACCTCCTGCCTGCGGCATTGGGTCTCGCAGGGCGCAGGGCAGATACGGCCAAGGCTGCCGGGCAGCGGCATCTTCTCCATGATCAGGCTCAGCGCCTCCTGATACTTGCCGAGCTTGATCAGCGCCACAAAGCCCTGGATATTGATCCCGGCCGGACAGGTCTGCACACAGGGACCGCGATCTTTTTTATCAATGGCATAGCGGACCGGCACCGCCTGCGGGAAGGAGATATAGATGGCCTTGCGCATCTTGGTGCCCACATCCCATTCGTTGGGGGCCGCCACCGGGCAGACCTTGGCGCAGTCTCCGCAGCCGGTGCAGTTGGTCTTCACATAGCGGGATCGCTGATTGACATTGATCTTGAAGTTGCCGATAAACCCGCTGACGCTCTCCACCTCGGTATTGGTCATCAGGATAACGTTCTTCTCCTGGCCGACGGCGACCATCTTCGGCGTGCCGATACAGGCCGCGCAGTCCAGGGTCGGGAAGGTCTTGTCATACTGGAGCATATGGCCGCCGACGGTGGGCTGTCTCTCCACCAGATAGGCCTTGTTGCCGGAGGCTGCAATATCTAAAGCCGCCTGCATGCCGGCAATGCCGCCGCCGACCACCAGGGTATTGGGATTGACCGAAAACCGGCTGGGGATCAACGCATCCTGATTGGTCACCCGCATCAGACCGGCCCTGACGATCACGATCGCCTTGGCCGTGGCCTCATCCTCATTCTCGGTCACCCAGGACCCATGTTCACGGACGCTGACCATATGGAAGGCCCGGTACGGATTCAGCCCGGCCCGCTGACAGGCGGCACGGAAGGTCTTTTCATGCATACGAGGCGAGCAGGAGGCAACAACCACCCGGGTCAGGTCCAGGTTT
>JAJYAX010000198.1 GCA_021779275.1 Deltaproteobacteria bacterium
GTGACGGCCTCGGAGGCGCGGGCGGTGATCACCCCGGTTTCGAGGCCCGCCTCCAGCAGCAGGCGCAGACCGAAACCGTCCTGGGTGTTGAATGCCTTGCTCTCCCTGCCGTCCTGGGAGTAGAAGATGGAGCCGTCGGTCAGAACGCCGTCCACATCCAGGAGCAGAAGCCGGATGGGTGTCGCCCGGGCCATGGCCGCCAGGCGCTTTGTATCCTGCTCTGCCGCCGGGATACGGTTTCTGGCCAGGGTGCGATACCCCTCGGTGATCTCGCAGTCGGAGGGGTAGGCGCCGGGGGCTGATGGTGTGCAGGGGTCGGTCATCGGAACGCTTAAAGGGGTGATGGGTCTTCGACGGCAGCCCTGATCCGGATAAGCCTGGTCAGGAGATCCTCCACCTGATCCAGCGGCATCGAGTTCGGCCCGTCACAGAGGGCGCGGCCGGGATCGGGATGGATCTCCATGAATATTCCGTCGATACCGGCCGCGACGGCGGCCCTGGTCAGAGGCGCAATGAACTCGCGTTGGCCTCCCGATGCCCCTCCCAGTCCGCCCGGCAACTGCACGGAATGGGTGGCGTCAAAGATCACCGGGCAGTCAAAGGAGCGCATCACCGGCAGGGAACGCATGTCGACCACCAGATTGTTGTAGCCGAAGCTGCTCCCCCGTTCAACCAGCATGACCTGGCTTGTTCCGCCGGCCCTGATCTTACCCACCGCGTTTTGCATATCCCAGGGCGAGACGAACTGCCCTTTTTTCAGATTGATCGGCTTGCCGGTCCGGGCGGCGGCCACCAGCAGATCGGTCTGACGGCAGAGAAAGGCCGGGATCTGGAGGACATCCAGGACCTCGGCTGCGGCCTGCACCTGGTACTGGTCGTGGATATCCGATATCACCGGCGCCTGGAATTCGGTCCTGATCTTCTGCAGGATGCGCAGGCCTTCCTCAAGGCCAGGACCCCGGTAGGAATCAAGGGAAGTGCGGTTGGCTTTGTCAAAGGAGGCCTTGAAGACATAGGAGAGACCGAGGCGGCGGCAGATCTGCTGCATCTCACCCGCCACCCGGCGGGCCATCTCCTCCGACTCCAGGACACAGGGGCCGCCGATCAGCAGGAGAGGTCGCCCGCCGCCGACCAGGATGGGCTCTCCGGACGGCTGATTGATGACAACGGGGGTGACCATCATCCTTCCTGTTGTTTTTTCAGCGCGGCGCTGATGAAGGCGCGGAAGAGCGGGTGCGGCTTCATCGGTTTGGATTTGAACTCCGGATGGAACTGGCAGCCGAGAAACCACGGGTGATCGGCCAGCTCGACAATCTCCACCAGGTGGTTGTCCGGGGATGTCCCGGAGACCAGAAGCCCGTGTTCCTCAAGGGTCGCCCGGTAGTCGTTGTTGAATTCATAGCGGTGCCGGTGCCTCTCCGAGATCTCGGCCGTCTTGTAGGCGGCGGAGGCGTTGCTTCCCTCCTTCAGGACGCAGGGGTAGGCGCCGAGACGCAGGGTGCCGCCCATATCGGAGGTCTCGTCGCGGACCTGGATCTTGTTGGCCCGGTAGTCGAACCATTCCTTCATCAGGTAGATGACGGGATCGGGGGTGATCGGATCCAGCTCGGTGGAGTTGGCCTTTGTAAGGCCTGCGATATGGCGGGAGAATTCGATGACCGCCAGCTGCATTCCCAGGCAGATCCCGAAATAGGGGATCTTGTTTTCGCGGGCATAGGTAATGGCGTTGATCTTTCCTTCGGCGCCGCGTCGGCCGAAGCCGCCGGGCACCAGGATGCCGTGACAGCCGGCCAGCAGGTCGGTCGGATCCTTGACCTCCAGATCCTCGGCGCTGATATAGCGGAGCTCGACCTTGGTCTCGGTGGCGATGCCGCCGTGGATCAGGGCCTCGTGCAGGCTCTTATAGGATTCGGTCAGGTCGATATATTTGCCGGTGATGGCGATGATGACCTTGTGTTTCGGATTCTTGATGGTCCTGACCAGATCCTGCCAGGGCTTGATATTCGGTTTGCCGGTCCAGATGTTCAAAAGCTCCAGAAGCTTGGTGTCAAGGCCTTCCTCATGGAAATGCAGGGGGACCTCGTAGATGCTGTCGACATCGATGGCGGTGATCACCGCATCCTTGGGCACGCTGCAGAACAGCGCGATCTTGGCCTTCAGGCTGTCCTCGATGGGCACCTCGGTCCGGCAGAGCAGGATGTCGGGCTGAATGCCGTCGGCGCGCAGTTCCCGGACCGAATGTTGGGTCGGCTTGGTCTTCACCTCGCCTGCCGCCTTGATGTAGGGAACCAGGGTCAGATGGATAAAAAGGGTGTACTCCCGCCCCAGATCGCCCCGCAGCTGCCGGATGGCCTCGATGAAGGGCAGTCCCTCGATGTCGCCCACCGTCCCGCCGATCTCGATGATGGCCACATCGGCGCTGCCGTCCAGCTGCAGGACCGCCGCCTTGATCTCATCGGTGATATGGGGGATGACCTGAACGGTGCCGCCCAGATATTCGCCGCGCCGTTCCTTGGTTATGACGGAAAAATAGATCCGCCCCGAGGTGTAGTTGTTTTTCTGGGACATCACCGCGTTGGTATAGCGCTCGTAATGTCCCATATCCAGATCGGTTTCCGCCCCGTCATCGGTGACATAGACCTCCCCATGCTGGAAGGGATTCATCGTGCCCGGATCGACATTGATATAGGGGTCGAGCTTCTGAAAGGTCACCGTGAGTCCACGGCTTTCGAGAAGGGCGCCGATGGCCGCCGAGGCGAGTCCTTTTCCCAGGGAGGAAAGGACGCCGCCCGTGACAAAGATAAATTTGGTCCGTTTGGTAGTGTTTGAAGTTTTCATGCGGGCACTATAGCAACCGCCGCCGGTTTTTGAAATAGAAAAGTGGGAAGGGCGGGCCGGAGCATAAAATGCGCGGTTGCCCCGTTCCTGACGGATGCATGACTCTCTCTCATTGCCTCGATCCGGGAGGAATCCGTACGGTTTTCTCAGTCCGTTCATGGCGCCGGTGAGTAAAGAGCAGATGCCGCTCAATCACGGCGTACAGCTCGACGGCGTTAATCGGTTTGGTCAGGTAATCGTCCATGCCCGCCTGCAGGCATTTTTCCCGGTCTCCCACAATGGCATGGGCGGTCATGGCGATAATCGGGACGTGGGCGGCGCTGTCTTTTTCCTGTTGGCGCAGGGCGAGGGTGGCCTCGTATCCGTCCATTTCCGGCATCTGCAGGTCCATCAGGATCAGATCATACCTTTTCGCGGCGAACTCCTTCAGGACATCCAGGCCGTTTTCGACGGTGGTGATATGTAATCCGGCCTGGGTCAGGAGGGTGGTGGCCAGGGTTGAATTGATATAGTCATCCTCCGCCAGCAGGATGTTCATCCCCTTGAAGATCTCTTCGCGGCTGAGTCCGGAGCCGCCTATGATGCCGCGCTCGCCGCTGTGTGTTGCGGGTGAGGGCGCCGGCAGCCCGAACCGGGCGGTGAACCAGAAGGTGGACCCTTCGCCTTCCTCACTCTCCATGCCGATCTCACCGCCCATCAGCGCGCAGAGCTGCGACGAGATGGACAGGCCGAGACCGGTGCCCCCGTACTGGCGGGTGGTGGAAGAGTCCGCCTGGGCAAAGGCGGCGAAAATTGCCTTCTGTTTGCCCGCCGGCACCCCGACGCCGGTATCCTTGATGGTGAAGTGCAGCAGGACCTGATCCGTCTGTCTGCTCTGAACTGAGATCTCGATGGTCACCCGGCCGTTTTTTGTGAACTTCAAGGCATTGTTCACCAGATTGATCAGGATCTGCATCAATCTGGTCGGATCGCCGATCAGGCTCTCCGGGACCTGGGGAGACAGGCGGGTGGATAAAACGACATTGTTTTCCCTGGCCTTGACCGTCATCAGGGAGGAGAGTTCCGAAAGTTTATCGGGAAGGGAAAATGCTATTTCCTCGAGACTGAGCCTGCCCGCCTCAATTTTTGAAAAATCAAGGATATCATTGATGATTCCGAGCAGACGGTCGGCCGAGATGCTGACCAGTTTCAGGTTATGCCGTTGCTGCTCGTCAAGTTTGGTCTCGAGGAGAAGGGCGGTCAGGCCGATTATCCCGTTCATCGGGGTCCGGATCTCATGGCTCATGTTGGCCAGGAACTCGCTCTTGGCCAGGTTGGCCTGTTCGGCTGCGGTCTTGGCCTCGATCAGCTGCCTTTCGGCCTCTATCTTGCCGGTGATGTCCCGGATGATGGTCAGATAGACCATGCTCTGGTCCTGGGTCCGGGTGGCCGTGGTCGTCAGCGCCATGTTGAGGATAGTTCCGTCCAGGGTCCTCTGTTTGCACTGATAATCGATGAGCGATCCTTCTTTTTCCAGCAGCCTGCCCCAGGTCCGCCGGTCCTCGGCCGACACCCAGAAGTCCTTTGCGTTCATGGACATCACCTCATCCCTTGTCCCCCCCATTAGATGCAAAAAGGCCTGGTTGACATCGATGAATTCGCCATCGGCGGCGGCGATGGCGATGGCGTCCTTCGACAGCTGAAACAGGAGCCGGTATTTAAGCTCTTTTTCGCTGACAATGGTGAGTTGT
>JAJYAX010000199.1 GCA_021779275.1 Deltaproteobacteria bacterium
GTCCGGCGGCGTTCTTCAGCCGCAGGATATCGTAGGGGGTGAGTGCAAGCTCCAGCTGCCGGCAGCAGTGGGTGAAACAGGTGTTGTCGGGATGACAGAGAAAGGTAAAAACCTCGTCTTCTTTAACCTTTTTTGCTGTTGGCAGCTGCGGCATAGTACTCACATCCTAACCATGATCCCTGAATCAGGCCTTCTTTTCCCAAAGCGTCAGGATGGGACTGGCGACAAAAATCGACGAATAGGTTCCGATGACAACCCCGAGCAGCAGGGCGAAGGAGAAATCGTGGATCACCGAGCCGCCAAACAGATACAGAGCGAGGACGCTGAGAAAGACCGTAAAAGAGGTCACGATTGAACGGGCGAGCACCTGATTGACACTGTCATTGATGACTTTCAACAAAGAAGGGTTTTCGGATTTGTTCATATTTTCCCGGATACGATCAAAAATAACCACGGTGTCATTGAGGGAATAGCCCGCCAGGGTCAGTAAGGCCGTCACAATCAGCAGCGTCATTTCGATATTCATGATCCAGCATATGCCGAGGACGGCAAGGACATCATGGAAGGTGGCGATGGCGGCTCCGATACCGAAATTGAGGTTGAAACGGAACCGGAGATAAACGATAACGCCGGTCATAGACAGGACAATTGCCAGTGCCGCCTTATTTCGGAGAACTTCGCTTACCGAAGAGCCGATTTCAGATTGGCTTTCCAGGGAAAATTTGTCGGCGGGAAGCTGGGTCGTAAGCACCTCGGTTATCTGATCGCTGAGATTTGAGGTGACGATCTTGGACGATTTTTTGATCTTGACCATCAGACGGTGTTCGTTTTCGACCTTCTGCAGGTCAATGCCTTCCAGATGGTGTTTGTCAAAGGCGGTCCGCACGTCAATCATGGAAAAATCCTGTGTTGCCTTATATTGCAGGAGAGATCCCCCGGCGAAGTCGACCCCCATATTGGCATGACCAAGGAAAATCTGGACCATGGCGACGATCCCCAACAGACTGAGCGCTCCCGACAAACCAAAGGCGACCTTTCTTAGCTTCATGTAGTCGAGGTTTGGCTTCCTAATAAAATGCATGTAGTGGATCTTTTTTATAATCTTAAAAGAGTTGAGGGTGTCGAAGACCCAGTGGGAATAGTAAATTGAGGTGAAGAGGTTGAAGATAATGCCCAAGGAAAGGGTGACCGCAAAGCCCTTGACCGGTCCGGTCCCGAACAGGAAGAGGGCCAGGGCCGTTATCAGGGTGGTCACATGGGCATCGATAATAGTCAGAAAGGCCTTATTGAACCCTCCATCGATACTTGATTTGATGGATTTTCCCAGGTCGTTTTCATCCCGCATCCTCTCAAAGATAAGGACATTCGAATCCACCGCCATGCCGACGGACAGGACGATACCCGCTATGCCCGGCATGGTCAGGGTGGCGCTGAGGATGGCCAGTCCGGTGAAGAGAAACAGGATGTTGAGAATCATGGCCGTATTGGCGACGGCACCTGAAAGACGATAATATATCAGCATAAAGCAGACTACAAGGATAGAGCCGAGGACGCCGGAAAAGACTCCTTTCTGGATGGAGTCCTGGCCCATGCTTGCCCCCACCGTCATGTTCTGGATAATGTCGACCGGCGCCGGCAGTGCTCCGACCCGCAGGACTATGGCCAGATCAGTCGCCTCTTCATGGGTGAAACTCCCGGATATCTGGGCTGACCCTCCCAATATTTTTTCCCTGATCACCGGGGCCGAGCGGACGATATCATCAAGGACGATCGCCATCCTCTTCCCGACATTTTTTTCGGTGAGATTGCCGAAGACCCGCGCCCCCCTGCCGGTCAGCTCAATGCTGACATAGGGCTCATTGAAGTTGCCGCCGATCCGGACCTGGGCGTCCTTGATCATGTCCCCCGTCATCAGGACCTTGTTCTGCAGGAGAATCGGCGTCGTTATCTCGCGCTTGGTTTGTGGGTCAACGTTTTTTTCAAAGTAGATGGACGTATCCTTGGGCAACAGGTTCTCCAGCGCCCGGTTGAGCTTTTTCGTATCCTCACCCTCGCGCCATTGGCCGGAGCTGACGGCCTTGTCGATGAGCGCAGCGATATTTACTCCCTCGGAATCGGCCACCATCTTGAATTCGAGCTGAGCGGTATCCCCCAGCAGTTTTAACGCCCTCTTGGGATCCTTGACGCCGGGCAGCTGGATCACGATTTCGTCATCTCCCTGGCGGATGATAATAGGCTCGGCGACGCCGAATTGATCGATCCTGTTGCGCAGGATCTCCAGGGACTGGTTGACCGCATTGGAGCGGATATAGTTGATCTTTGCTTTAGACAAGGTCAGGAAAATGCGCGGAAAGGTCCCTTCCTTGGTCTCGATCCGGGCCTTGATATCGGGATCGTCTTTAACTATGGTATTGATCTTGTCTATGGCGCTGGTATTCGGCAGCGTGAAGGTAAGGGTCCCCGCCTTTTCCGATTTGGTCTGCACGATGGTGATTGCCTGCTCGGAGAGACGCTCTTTCAGATCATTGGCTGCGAGCTCAAGGGAATTTTGCGCGGCCTTATCGAGATCAACCTTCAAGACCAGATGCATACCGCCCTGAAGATCAAGCCCCAGATGCAAGCCGCCGGGCGCCATGTATTTCTTCCACCAGTTTGGCGTTCCTGAATAAAATGACGGAACAATAGTGATAATAGCTGTAAATATGAGAAAGACTACTAAACCGAGCTTGAGTTTAAGTGAGGTATTCATGCATGTCCTTGGTGGCTTCTGGAAAAAATCGAGGTTGCTTTATTGCAGTGGACGGATGCCAACAGCTTGGCGATTATAACGCAATGCCCGAATCTTGCAAGGTTCAGCTGGAAATTAATGTCTAAAGGGCCATTTAATGTTCTGTTTTTCTGTTAATGGATGCCGCAAGACAGCCGGCGCTGAAACCGTTGTCAATATTGACCACCGCCAATCCGGGTGAACAGCTGTTCAACATTCCAAGCAGTGCGGCCAGGCCGCCGAAACTTGCACCGTAGCCGATGGAGGTCGGGACTCCGATAACCGGACAGCTCACCAGTCCGCCGACGACACTGGGCAGCGCGCCTTCCATGCCGGCGACCACGATAAGCACCGAGGCCATTTTCAACAGATGCTGATTGTCCAGGAGCCGGTGCAGCCCGGCGATACCGATATCATAGGCGGTTTCTACAGGATGGCCGAGGCTCAGGGCTGTTATCCTCGCCTCTTCGGCAACCGGTATATCGGAAGTCCCGGCGCAGAGGACAACGATAGTGCCACGACAGGTGGTGATATCCGGCTCTCTGACGTTACCGACAAGAATACGGGCCTTTTCGTGATACTGGAGGCCGGGCACGAGGGCGCGGACCTGTTCGGCCTTCATCCTGTCGACCCGGGTGGCCATCAGAATGGCCTTGCGCATCAGAATGGCTGTGGCAATGGCGGCTATCTGCTCAGCTGTCTTTGATTCTCCATAGATGACTTCAGGTCTCCCTGTCCTGATCGTGCGGTGATGGTCAATACAGGCATCGGCAATGACCTCGGAAGGGAGATATTGCAGTTGGCTGACCGCGTCTTCAACACTGCACTGACCCTGTTGAACACAGGAGAGTAAGTGGATGAGTTTTGTCTGATCCATGGGATATCTCGGGGTCTGTGGGAAGTTGAGGGGTGCCGGTTGGATTTTCCATGCGAATAAAGATGGCAAAAACTACCATGATTAGAAAATTAGGTAAAGGGGATTTGATGTGGTTTACTGATGATGGCGATTCTGTTACTATGGACCGCTGATCAGCAAGTGGCTCAGGAGAATGACCTTCAGAATCCCAGGAGTATCCGATGCATCAGGAAAACCTTCCTCTCTATGTGCAGCATTTATTGAAACCCGGCAGTTATCCCCATGCCGTCGAGGGGGCCAGGCTCATCCAGACCCATATCTCTTTTGTGGTGATTGCAGGAGAGTATGTCTATAAATGGAAGAAACCTGTCAATTTCGGCTTTCTGGATTTCTCTACCCTGGAAAAGAGGAAATTTTATTGTGAACGGGAATTGGTCCTGAATCGTCGGCTGTGTCCCGAGGTGTATCTGGATAGAGTGACCATAAATGCCGCCGATGGCCGGCTTTCTCTGAATGGTCTCGGAGAGGTGGTCGAGTACGGTATAAAAATGGCACGCATGCCCGAGGACCGGATGATGACAAGGGTCATCGAGGCGGGGGAGTTGACCAAGGACCATATCGACGCCATCATCACCACCTTGATCCCCTTTTATAGGACTGCGGAGGCAGGAGTTGCAATTCGGGAATTCGGACGGTCCGGAGCCGTGTCGCTCAATGTGTTGGAAAATTTTGACCAGACGGAGGGGTTTGTCGGCAAAGGAATTTTGAGTCGATCAGCATTCGGGCGGATAAAAGGATATGCACAGAAAGTGCTGGCCGATAGCGAGCGATTTGATCGCAGGGTGGAGGCCGACCGAATACGGGATTGCCACGGCGACCTCTATTCGGCGAATATCTGTCTAGGGCAAAAGGTCTTTATCTTTGATTGCAT
>JAJYAX010000200.1 GCA_021779275.1 Deltaproteobacteria bacterium
GGCCTGGGTTCCGCCGATCTGGCCATCGTGGTCTGCGGGGCCGACCCCTATGAGAAAGATGAGCTTCCCTCGACCGCCGGGCTCAGGCTCACCCTGGACCAGATGCTTGCGCGCGACCAGCTGGTCTATACCTTCCTGCATGAGCGCCGGATGCCCGCAGCCTTTCTGATGGCCGGCGGCTATGGCGACGATGTCTGGCAGGTCTATGCCCGCTTTCTGACCTGGGCCTTACGGGAGAGATACTGAGATCTCAAATATATCAGGCTGCCATGAACAGAGATAAACATGCTGTCCTCAAATTCCGTAAAGGCCTTTCAGGCCTGCCGGGCGGCTGGTCTTCCGACCGGCAAAAAGAGGAACGGAAAGAGGATGCAGAAAAATGAAGGAGGTAAAGAGGTTAAATTTTGCATCATTTTAGCCGATAACACAGATTATCCACCAAAAAAATGAGGCTGCTATGCAGAATGTCGCAGAACACCCGGTCAGGCAATGGGGTCCGGAGAAAAAAAAGGACGCTGTAAAGATTGTCGATATCCAACTCCTCTACCGGCCGGAGATCGTCGCCCGTGACGGTCGGTACGTGGCCTATGTGAATCGGGTTATCTGCGATTGTTATAGCGGGCTTGAGTGGTTGTCCGGGCCGGACAAGGATATGAGCTGGGAGGAGGGGGGGCAATGGGTGCGCAGCCTGTCGACCGGCGGAGGGGGCTGGCGGTTGCCCACGCTTGGTGAACTGCGGGGGTTGTTTAAGAAAAACAAGGCGGGGGATAATCTCTCCCCTCTCTTTGATATCAACGCAACTGATGTCTGGAGTTCTGAAACCCAGGATGCATCGTCGGCCTGGGGGTTTAATTTTCTCCCCGGTAATCAATTTTGGACCTATAAGACGTATTCTGCCAGGTTTCGCGTTCTGGCCGTTCGCCAGAGAAAATATCATGCCTTTGAACGGAAAGCCGCGGCCAGAGCGGATTGAACCCGTTACTGTCCCGGATCTCAAAAAAGTAAAACAATCCCCAACCGCTTGTTTTTGCGGGGACTAGGTTGAACATCCTGGTAGGTTGTCTTGTCTTCTCAACCAGCTCTCCTGCTCTACATCGAGAAACATTTTCCGCAGATACTCCAAAGGTTTTTTTCACCTTGGTGGATCTGGGGTATGCGAGACCCTCCTTTCCAAAAACAGACAGACACTTTTTCCGAATTCCCCCCAGCATTTTTTTCACCTCCGATGATCCACAGGAAAGAGAGCGGTACGGAAACTGCTTGTTAAACATGAACAATCTCGCTATATAACAAACACTAAACGTTTTTGTCGATATTTCCAGATGGATTCATTAGCGGTTTTTTCTCGGGGCGGCCTGAAGTAAACTTATACGTGATGAATTTCCTGATAGATACAAACATCGTTATCCCGCTTGAACCTGCCTCTAAATTCGATATTGAGGTCAACACAACAACAGCTCTCAGTAGGGGATCAGGATAATAAAACCCCTGTACGCGGGATAATCTGGGTTAATATGGGTTAATATGGGTTGGGAAAGTTGGGCTATAAGTTAGAAAATGAACTTTTGGTTGTACTGAATCAACCATGAAAATTCATGAGAAGATGGGGGGTGAAGAAGAGAGATTTTTTATTTGGCGGCAGCTGTCTTTTTGCCTTTGTGATCGGCGAGCCTTTTCTTTAAGACATTGATTAAATTTTGGCCCATTCCATCAGTCAACCATTGCCAGCTGGCGACCCTCAGGTCCTGGCCTCCTCTGCCGTGCTCCAAGAAGTGATTAAGGGTTGTCTCCATCCGTTGTTCAACATCCTTTTTCCATTCAGATCGAAGCTGCCACCAAAGGCCGAAGATATACTGGAATTGTCCAAGGCTTGGATGATTCGGGCGTTTGGTGATCATCTCTGCTTTAGCCATCAGGGCCTTTCCTTCCGGTGAATCTTCCCATTTCCAGTCGGTAGCCCGCCTTTTTACCTTGGTATCAATCTTGTCGGCAAGATTGTTGAGATAAAAAATTATGGAGTCAATCTGCCGTTTACTTCGTAAGTCCTTGCAACTGTTAACACCGGCCTGGTTTCTCAAGATATCCCGATACGTGTCATCATCAAGACCGCAACGTCTTTGCAAGGTCTTTATCTTTATGATTTGACTGTTGGTGATCATATGACATCCCATGAGGTTGAAGCATGAATAAATCCGGCCAGTGGGCCGGATTTATAGTCTTTGGATATCTTCCTTGAAGAAGATTATTCCGGCTCCTTGCCAAGAATATTCCATATATGGCGTATAGATAAGTTGAACTCTTTTGCGAGGTCAGGCGGTTTTTTACCTGAATTGTATTTCTCAATGATCAATTGGTCTCGATCTCTGCGCTTAAATTTATCAACGTTGTGGCAGTAGATATTGGTACTACGGAAGTTTTCGGCTATTGCAAGAGTAGCCTCAACACCCTTGCCCGGCGCTACCTCTTCGATGATTTTCGCCACATGCGAAAGATCTCCAGGGAGTTCTTCAATTGTTGGTTGGTGATTGCCCATTATGTTTTTACTCTCCCTTTTAGGTTTCGTTGGTCTTCATGCTGTCCGGGCCGATCCCGGAGTCTTCAACCGTTTACAACCTTTTGTGAAACATCAGAGCCGTCCGTTTGACAATTTTTTAAAAAGCCTGAAAGCTGGACGGTACTATCCTTCTCAATGGCCTTCTTTTCTTTTTTCCCTGCACGTTTTAAAGATGTCTCTATCCCGGCTTCCCTGTAGATCTCCTTGAGGTCCAGATCAGCAAAAACGCTTTTGATATCATCAACAGTTACCGTCTTTCTCCCGGAAAACAGGGCATGTTCCATGAGCTGAAAGAGGATCGTCTTCAGGTCTTCATAATTGTGAGCGTTCGGCAGCCTGCTGATCACGTTGACCGCCTTCTGATCAAAAACCTGGCCGGTAGAGTGGCCGATAAATGCGCAAATCTCTTTCTGCGAAAGCCCCCGCATATGGATTGAATCGGCCCTAAGGCGAACCTCGGAAACGCCTGGTTTATTCAACGGATCGGACTGACCGACAAGAATAATGCTCAACAGCTCGGCATTTCCCATCCATTCCATTTCCCGGATTCGTTTGAGAGAACGGAGAGTGAGGCCGTGCAAATGGTGCGCTTCTTCAATGACCAGGACAACGGCCTTCCGGGTTGAAGCTTCCCCCAGGATGCGCCGGAGTTGCCTGGCCCGAATCTCCCTGCCTCTCTTCGGTTTTTCATTGCCAAGATCCAGGATAAGCGCCTGCTCGATGTCGCCGATCAGCAGCTTGTTGATGTCGTTCGCGAGAGGGCAGACAAGCCGTACATCGTTTATCGTCCTGAGTGTCGACCTGACGGCATAACTCTTGCCGATCCCTCTCTCACCGACAACGGCAACCATCGCCCTGTCATTGACCGCCATACCCACGACCTTGTTGATTCGTTTATAATCGGTGCTCTCAACGAAGGTCTTTTTAAAAGGATCTCGATCAAAGCCGAAATCTGCTAAAATCTCTTGTTTTGAAGTCCTAAACATTGCCGTATCTCCTCGATTCCTTCTCTCTGTAATTGATAAAGTCATGAGCAGTTTTCTTAACAAACTCCTTACTCAATCCGTTATTGATGAATAATTGCTCAAGTTCGGCCCTGTCTTCACTTCCCGCCTCCGGGAAAGTCATCGTAAGCATCTGGAATTCGTCCATTGCAGCCTTCACCGAATTAAACGCGCCGATATTGAAAACGCGGTTGAATGGCGTCTCTCCCTGCATTTTTATCGGCATCGTCCGGACATTCGTCTGCTGAGTATCTTCTTCAAACAGGGTCTTGTTGATCGACAAATCAACAGACATTTTCTTAATCTTCTGGTGTGGCGTTTCCTTGTGGGACTTGAATTCTCCAACAGGGGTGGGCTTGAAATCTATAATCTCGTACTTTTCACCCGTCTCGATGGATTGGGCTATCATTTCACCCGTAAAGATATTGACTATGATGTTTGCCCAGGCGTCGAACAGGTTGCCCTTAACCTCATATGTCTTTCCATCCAGGCTGAAGGTGCCGTCTTTCAGGACCTTTCTTTTTATCGATTTACAGGCGTCTCCAAAGGCCCCTTCCGGCAACGGCTTAATTCCCCAGGATAACTGGATTCTTTTCCATGCCTGCTCCCGTGTTATCCCCTTTTCATTCCGGTGCTGGCGCTGATTGTATTCCTTATTTAAATAGATCAGGAATCGCCGGTTTAACTCACTCAAGGTGATCTCAAATTTTTTCCAGTCATCAACAGCAAGAAGCTGTCTTTCAAAGCGGCCGAAATGAGTACGCCAGGGGCGCTCAATTTTCCCATGTGAGTCCTTGGCCCCCGGCTCGGTGGGATCGATGTCTACCCCCAGGCGATCAAACCAATCTTCTGCCGCCTTGCCTCTCATCATCGGGCCTTTATCGCCCTTGATCATCTCCGGTATTCCGCAGAAAACCTTGTCATCGGTCTGGGACCATGCCCATTCAAGAAATTGTATGTTGTCGGAAAGCTCTTCTCCAGGTGCAAC
>JAJYAX010000201.1 GCA_021779275.1 Deltaproteobacteria bacterium
AGTTGGTTTTGCCGGCAGCTTCTCGTGTTTTACAAGCTCAATATTTCCCTCGGCAACGATGCTCTGCGGATTATCATACCGGATGATCCTGTCGGCGGAGATCTGCCATTCTTCCGTGTTGACCTTTTCGGCAAGGACGTTTGCCGGGAAGAGCAGGAGAGAGGCGAACAGGGTGAGAGATGCGAGGGACGTAAATATGGCGGATTGTGGCAAGAGCATTGTCACAATGAACTCCTTTTTAAGGAAAACGGATTGTCTTTTTGTCCGTCGTATGCTATGGGGTCTGTTGTAAAGAAAAAGCCCCACACATCCGGCTGCAGAAACACAGCCTGCGGATGACCGCCTTTTCCGGAATTATCAATCATCAAGAAAAATCATCTGGACTCAACAGAGCGGATGACGCACTGCAAGGCCCCGATCAGAGACAGGAGTCTACGATTCTGGTCATCCGGTGTCAAGTGTAAACTCATAGATTTGCCTTGGTAATGAAAGGGAATTGTTTTATTTTCAGTCTAACTTACTGCTTCCGGCAAAGAATGAAAACGTTTTTCTTTTCACTCTTCCGGTATACTTTGCAAGAGTGCTTATCGTCTGAAATAACTTCTCTCTGGTTTGCAACTTTGCAGTATGGTAAGGTAATTGTACGGCATGTTATCAGAAAAAAGGGGCAGTCCGTTCCCTTTTTACTCAAGAAATCGCGAAGGGTGTTTGCCTCTCAGGAAATGGCTGTTCAAAGAGCAAGAGCAGCTGCCGGAAGATGTAAATGCCTGGTTGAGAATGGAGGTATCCACAGTAAAGGGTGGTAATTTTTTGAGGTGCCTGCGTTTAGCCGGATACAACTTTTCAAAATGCCTTTTGCTTGAGATACCGGGTCTGACGGTTGGATGCCGCAGGGCGTTGCAATCGTTTAAGGGTTCTAATTGACCGTACAGGGCCGAGTCGGGTTGTACGGTCTTTCACAGTGTGCCGGGATGTTTTTTTAGGAAGCGTCCCGGCCCAAAGGAATACATATGGTCGAAAAAAAGGTCGAAAAAAAGCCGCGTACAAAAAAGACATCTCCGAGTGAAAAATCCGGAGATGATAAAAAAGAAATGAAGGCCTCCACCGGTGCCTGGTGGAAGAGCGCCGTGCCTGACGCCCCTGACGAACAAGGAGTCCCGGATGCGCCAACCGTCCCGGAGGCCGGCCTGACCGACGGACAAACGGAGCCGGAGCCAGCGCGACCGAAGAGACCCGCCAGAAAGAGGGCAGCCCAAAAAAAGGCGCCTCAAGAAGAGGCAGGTGATGCCGGGGCAGGTGAAACCGGCGAACAAGAAACAGAGAGCCCGGTGCCGGTACCCGAGAAAAAACCAAGGAGGAGGCCTCCCCGCAAGAGAGCGATGAAAAAAACGGACCTTGCTCCGCCTGAAGATTCGGAGGGAGTGCCTGCGGTTGCGGCGCAACCGGTCAAGGCGGATGAATCTCCAGAGAACGCTCCTCAGGATGAGGCCCCGGCAGCCGGGCCTGAGGCAGTTGCGGCGGCAGGGGGGGGGGAGGGAGAGGCCCGAGAGCAGGCAGCGGACGGAGCTGAAGGAGAGCCTGCCTCCTCTCCTGTTGCCGAGGGTGTCGAAAAACGCAAAAGCAGTCGATCCCGCCGGGGGAGAAGAGGAAAGAAAAGCGAGGAGGCCAAGGTCCAGGCCGAGGCAACGGATGCGGCCGATCAGGTCGAGGATGAGGTGGAGGAGTTGACACCGGCTGAGATTGAGGCGGCTCCGAAGACGGTCCGCAAACTTCTTATCAATGCCGAGGAGCCGGAAGAGTGTCGGCTTGCCCTGCTGGAGGACGGACGTCTTGAATCCATCTACATGTCCTCCGTTACCCGCGCCCATACCAAAAATAATATCTACAAGGCCAGGATCGTGGCCTTAGAGGCCAATCTTCAGGCCGCCTTTGTCGACTACGGGACTGAGAAAAACGGTTTTCTGCCCTTCGGAGAGATTCATCCCGAGTATTATCGGCAGAATGTCGGCGAAAAGGCCAGGAAGCTGATTGAACAGCAACAGTGGAAGAAACTGACCATCACCGATGTCCTGGAAAAGGGGCAGGAGGTGCTGGTGCAGGTGGTCAAGGAAGAGGTGGGGACCAAGGGGGCGAATATGACAACCTATCTCTCCCTTCCCGGCCGTTGTGTGGTGCTGTTGCCCGGGTCCGATTCCTCCGGGATATCGCGGAAGCTTTCCGGAGAAGAGATCCGTTCCCAGCTGCGGGATATCATGGAGTCTATTGCAATCCCCGAGGGTATCGGCTGGATCGTCCGGACCGCCAGCAGCGATATCAACAAGGCGGCCCTTTCCCGGGATGTCACCTATCTGCTCCGTCTCTGGACCGAGATCAAGAAAAAAGGTCAGGAAATGACAGGGGTCGGCCTCATCTATCAGGACCACGACAGCGTCCTGCGCTTTCTCCGGGAACATTTTGATTCCAGCATAGAGGAGATCCTGGTGGATGATCTTGCCGCCCTGGAACAGGTGAAGGAGTTTGTTGAACTTCTGCCTGCCAAACAGCGAACCGTCAAGGTGAAACTGCATCGGGGCTCACGGCCGATCTTCAATCAGTACAGCGTTGAGGACCAGATAGAATCCATCTACCAGCCGCGGGTCAACCTGCCGTCCGGAGGCTCCATCGTCATTGATCAGACCGAGGCCCTGGTGGCGATCGACGTCAACTCCGGCTCCACCTCCAAGGGGCATAATTTCGAGGCCTCCATCTTTCAGGCCAACATGGAGGCGGCCTCGGAGTTTGCCCGGCAATTGCGGCTGCGTGATCTCGGCGGCCTGATTGTTGTCGACTTCATTGATATGCGCTCCCAGAAAAATATCCGCGAGGTCGAAAAACAGGTCAAAATTTCCATGAAACGGGACAAGGCCAAGGTGGACATCAGCCGGATTTCAAAATTTGGTCTGATGCAGATCTCCAGGCAGAAGCTCGGGGCGCCTATCGATGCCGGAAATTATCAGATCTGCGACCATTGCAAAGGGCGGGGAACCGTCCGTTCCGTTGAGACCCTGGCTCTTTTTTATCTACGCAGGGTCCAGACCGGAGCCAGCCGCAAGCAGGTGCGTCAGGTGGAATGCCACTTCCCGCTGGATGTGGCCCAGTATCTTCTGAATAATAAACGGCACGAGCTGCTGGACCTGGAAAAGCGGTATGAGACGGAGATCTTCATTATTGCCGAGCCATCCTTTAAACCGGCTGATAACGAAATTATCTTCCACAAGAATGAAAAAGAAGCCTCGACGAAAAAAACAGGCTTGAGTAAAGACACAAACTGAAGTATATAACGAGTTCTTCATCAGCACCAGTGGCTCAGCTGGATAGAGCAACGGACTACGAATCCGTAGGTCGGGGGTTCGAATCCCTCCTGGTGCACCAGTAAAATCAAGGGGTTAAGCGATTGTCGCTTAACCCCTTTTTTGTTTGGTGCTACCTCGGTGCTACTTTTGCGGAGACCGGAATTGCCTCTTTTGATTATGTCCGACAAGTTGAACAATAAGGCAATCATATTCCGGTGAAATTCCCCCTCTGACTCATTTTAGGGGTTGGTCGATGAGACTTTGTGCGATAGTATGAAATACTATTGTGCTTATAATAGATACGCGGATTCCCATCAATTCAATCGAACGATGTAGAGGGGGAGGATGTCCGAGCGGCTGAAATTTAAGCGGTTTTTTTTGTTTCATGGCTGGATAAATTCTGGCGACCATCCCAATACCTTGCCTCTGATAGAAAAGTTCGAGATCAACACCCGTACCATCCGACCGCTCCATCTCATGCACTCCATGGACAACCGGCATTTTCCGGCCTTGTGTATGCACCGGCAGGAGATTCGGGATTTCGCCTTGGTTCAAATCAGCGAAATACATTTTGCCGAAGAGACGACCCACCTGCCTGAAGATCTGCCGTCGATTAAGGACTCTATGGGCGTAGAGGTCCGGATCTCTGTCGCCCCCTGCGCGGGGGCGTGGATTGAAACCAGGCGTATGTACAAACATACCATTATCGACTGAGACAGAAGGAGTATGAAACTCTTCTTCCCGTGGTTCAGGAGGCCCATAGAATTTCAAAGGGGACTTATGGAACTCGACGTATTTCAGAAGAAATCGAGGCAAATGGAGGGATTTGTGGCCGAGCCAAGGCCAAAACCCTGATGAAACTAGCAGGTATCTCTGCGAAACAGAAAAGGAAGTTCAAGGTTACCACGGACAGCAAGCATAACTTGCCGATTACTCCTAATTTATTAAACCGTGAGTTTAAAGTAGAAGAGCCAGACCAGGTATATGTATCCGACATTACATATATCTGGACGAGCGAAGGTTGGTTGTTTTTGGCCGTAATACTTGATCTTTTCTCCCGAAAGATCGTCGGATGGTCACTCAATAACCGGATGAGCAGAAAGTTGATCATGGATGCGTTGCGGATGGCAGTCTGGCGGCGACAACCAACACCTGGCCTACTCTTTCATTCTGACAGAGGAAGCCAGTATTGCAGTGGGGATTTTCAAAAGA
>JAJYAX010000202.1 GCA_021779275.1 Deltaproteobacteria bacterium
GTCCCGGCCTTTAGTCTTTGTCGATTATGCCCATACCCCCGATGCCCTGCGCCAGGTCCTGATGACCCTGGCCGCGTTGCCCCACCGCAATCTCTTCTGTGTCTTCGGTTGTGGCGGCGACCGGGACAAGGGCAAAAGGCCGGTCATGGGCACCATTGCAGCCCGGATCTGCGATGTGGTTATTGTGACCGACGATAACCCGCGCAACGAATCTTCAGGCCGGATCATCGAGGATATCCTGCCGGGAATCCAGGCCTCGGGCCTGCAGGAAAGGGAAAGGGGCTGGTTGCACAAGAGAGCAAAGACGGACCGGGGCTATCTTGTCCTGCCGGCGCGCGAGGAGGCTATCGCGGCTGCGGTCATCGCGGCTACGGCCGAGGATATCGTCCTGATTGCCGGCAAGGGCCACGAGAAATATCAGCTCAGTCCTGCCGGGAAGCGGTTTTTCGACGACTGCCTGGAGGCCCGGGAGGCCTTGCTCTCCTGGAATTGCACGAGCATTGGCCGGGCCCTGACCGGGACCTTTGCCGGTGAGCCTGCCGGCGCGTCCTTTCGGGCGGTTTCGACCGACAGCCGTTCTGTCGGCCCGGTCGATATCTTTGTCGCCCTTAAGGGTGACAATTTTGACGGCCACGATTTTCTCCCGCAGGTCATGGCCGCAGGCGCCGGTTGTCTCGTCGTCTCCAGGGCGAGTGATTTTGAACAATATGCCGGAATTTCACGATTCCTGGTTGCCGATACCCTGGTTGCCCTGGGAGCCCTGGCGGGATTTCGCCGCCGTCTGCTGCGTTCCCTCACTAGGCCCCTGGTCATCGGGATTACCGGCAGCTGCGGCAAGACCACCGTCAAAGAGATGACTGCGGCCATCCTGGAGCGGCAATGGCCGGACGGACATGAGGCCCCGGCAGGGAGGGTGCTCAAGACCCGGGGAAATTTCAACAACCTGATCGGTCTGCCCCTTTCTCTCTTACCTTTGGGGGTGAAACACCGGGCGGCCATCCTGGAGATGGGGATGAACCATCCCGGCGAGATTGCCGGCCTGGCGCGGATTGCGGACCCGGACATCAGCTGCATTGTCAGTATCCATGCCGCTCACCTGGAAGGATTGCACTCCCTGGCAGGGGTTGCCGCGGCCAAGGAGGAACTCTTCGCCGGGACCGGCGATAAGGGGATCCTGGTGATCAATCTCGATGACGAACTTATCCGGGCCATGGCCGCCAGACACCGGCAGAAAAAAATCACCTACAGCGCAACAGAGGCCGGACGCGCCCTGGGGCCGGATCTCTGGGCCACGGATATCGTGCTCTCGCCTTCGGGGGCCGTCTCCTACATCCTGCATAGCGGAGAAGAGCAGATCCCTGTGACCCTTTCTGTTCCCGGGGGACATAATGTCGGCAACAGTCTGGCGGCGGCGGCCATGGCCCTTGCCGCCGGATGTACGATCAAGACCATCGCGGCAGGTCTTGCGGATTTCCGGCCGGGCGATAAGCGGATGGTTATTATAGAATCACGGTTCGGCTGCTCGCTGATCAATGATACCTACAATGCCAATCCGGGCTCCATGGCGGCGGGCCTGGCGACCTTGCGCCAGCTGGCCTCGGGGACGAGTATGGCGATCCTGGGTGATATGCTGGAGCTGGGCGAGGCGAGCGGTGCCTCTCACAAGGAGGTCGGGCGCCATGCCGCGGAACAGGGGGTCTGCTTTCTGGCCCTGTTCGGTCAATTTGCCGCCGATACCAGGGACGGTGCGGTGATAGCCGGAATGGATCCCGAAAAAATCCGTATTTTTGCTGAAAAAGAGAGGATAGCGGCCTGGGTTGGCGAATTGGCCCAGCGGGGTGAGCTGAAAAAGGGCGACTATATTTTGATCAAGGCCTCGCGAGGGATGCGATTCGAGACTATTGTAGAACAGTTGACACTTAGCTCTTGAGAATTTAGTGCCGAACCGGTAAGAAACCGGGTCCGGAAGTGTGAAAGGGCTTTTGGTAAAGGCTTAACTTGGGGTTTTTTATGCTGTATCATCTTCTCTATCCGCTCCATTCGGTTTTTATCGGTTTTAACGTCTTCCGGTATATTACCTTCAGGAGTATAGGCGGGGCCGTAACCGCTTTTCTGGTGATGCTGATCTTCGGGTCGCTGTTCATCCGGGCCATGCAGCGTTTTCAGATCGGCCAGGTGGTCCGGGATGACGGGCCCGAGAGCCATTTTAAAAAGCAGGGGGTGCCGACCATGGGCGGACTCCTGATCATCTGCGCCGTTACGGTCTCCACCCTGCTCTGGGCGCGTCTTGATATCCCGCTGGTCTGGCTCGCCCTGTTCATTATCGTCTTTTACGGGATGGTGGGCGCCTATGATGACTACAGGAAGATCAAGAAACAGAACAGCAAGGGTCTGAGCGCCAGAGGAAAACTGATTCTGCAGATTGCCGGAGCCCTGGTGGTGGGACTGTATCTGTTTGTGCATCCAGGGTTTAACGGCCATCTGGCCATCCCCTTTCTGAAGCATATGAACCCGGATCTGGGCTGGTTTTATGTCGTCTTTGCGGTGGTGGTGATCGTCGGCGCCTCCAACGCGGTGAATCTGACCGATGGGCTGGACGGCCTGGCCGCCGGTCCCACGGTAATCACCGCCGCGGTCTATCTGATCTTTGCCTATCTCGCGGGCAATGTGGTCATGGCCGAGTATCTGCAGATATCCTATGTGGCCGGAAGCGGAGAACTGGCGGTCTTCTGCGGGACCATTGTCGGCGGCTGTCTTGGTTTTCTCTGGTTTAATGCCTATCCCGCCCAGGTCTTCATGGGGGATGTCGGATCGCTTGCCCTGGGAGGCTCCCTGGGCGCGGTGGCGATCATCATCAAACAGGAGATACTGCTGACCATCGTTGGCGGTATCTTTGTGATGGAGGCGATCTCGGTGATCATGCAGGTCGGTTATTTCAAGATGACCAAGGGCAGGCGTATCTTTTTGATGGCCCCTTTTCATCATCATTTTGAGAAAAAGGGTTGGCATGAGTCAAAGGTCGTCGTCCGGTTCTGGATTGTGTCGATTATTCTGGGCCTGTTCGCGCTGGCAACCCTGAAGTTACGCTGATGGTGGACGGATGTTGAAAAACGAAAGAATACAGGAAGGTATGCAGGTGGCGGTGATGGGACTCGGGATCTCGGGCCGGGCTGCGGTCAGGTACCTGCTGGGCTGCGGGGCGCGGGTCTCGGTCTCGGATGCCCGCCCCGCCTCCGGGATGAAACAGGAGGAGCTGGATTTCCTGAGCGCAGCAGGCGTCCGCCTTGAGTGCGGCGGACATACGGCAGCCTTCCTGCTGCCGGCCGATATGATAATGGTGAGTCCGGGGATACCTTTTGACCTTCCGGTCCTGCAGGAGGCGAAAAAACGCGGGATCCCTGTGGTGGGGGAGCTTGCCGTCGCCGGTCCGGCCATTTCCGCTCCAATTATCGCCATCACCGGCACCAACGGCAAGACCACCGTGACCTCCCTTATCGGAGAGCTGCTGCGGCAGGCCGGAAAAAAGGTCTTTGTCGGCGGCAATATCGGCATCCCTTTGTTTGATCATCTCTGCGCTCCCGAGCCAGCGGACGTGGTGGTCCTGGAGGTCTCCAGCTTCCAGCTGGAAACGGCCGGCGACTTCAGGCCCGATATCGCCCTGCTCCTGAATATTACCCCCGACCATCTTGACCGCCATGGTGATCTGGCGGGCTATGTCGCCGCCAAGAGGCGGATATTTGTGAATCAGCGTGCAGGCGATATCGCCATCCTGGCTGGTGATGATCCCCTCTGCCGGGAGATGGCGGCCGGGTTCACCGGCAGGAAAACCCACCTGTTCGGACATCAGGCTGATTGCCGGGCCCGGGTGGGGCGGGACAGGGTGGTTGTTGATCTGGATGGGGGGAATGAGACCTATGAACTTGCCGGTACCGCCCTGGCCGGGACGACCGGGTCCTTGAATGCGGCGGCGGCGACCCTTGCCGCCCGCTGTGCCGGTTGCTCACCTGCGGAGATACAAAAAGGGCTGGCCCGGTTCGTTCCCGGCCCGCACCGGCTGGCCCGGGTCTGCGAGATCAACGGTGTCGCCTATTATGATGACTCCAAGGCCACCAACACCGGTGCGGTTTTGAGCGCCTTGAGCCAGTTTGCAGGCAAGGTGATCCTGATTGCCGGAGGCAGAGACAAGGGAGACGATTACGGACTCTTGCGCGCGGCCGTGGGCGACAAGGTGAAAAGGCTGGTGCTGATCGGGGAGGCGGCGGGCAAGATTGCAGCCGCCATGCAGGGGGCGGTTGCGATTGATTACGCCACGAGTATGGAAGAGGCGGTGAGGATCGCGGCCGGGGCGGCAGGCCCCGGCGATACGGTTCTGCTCTCCCCCAGCTGTTCCAGCTTTGATATGTTTGACAGTTACGGTCACAGAGGGAAGGTCTTTGTCGCGGCGGTGGAGGGGGTGAAGACCCTCCCGGCAAAAAAAGAGTCAGCCGGATGAGTGCACACCAGAAACCGATACGGATGCTGCTTACCGGGGGCGGAACGGG
>JAJYAX010000203.1 GCA_021779275.1 Deltaproteobacteria bacterium
GAATACGGTGCTTACGGAAAATGGGGTGGCGGCGATTAATTTTGGAGAAAATACCTGGCATTTCTATCCCCGATGGGAACACCTGCTGGCAGGATCAACGCTCACCCGGTCCGGCTGGCCATTTATGGAACCGGGAGGACGAAGAAGGGTTGTCTATGATAAGGATATCCTGCCTGCATCTGCTGAACTGATGGCCAGGACCCTGGTCTACCCGGTTCCGGTAAAGATGGCTGAAGAGAGATTCGAGAAGATTCGGACGGCTCTCAAGAAGGCCGCCTCCCTCTAACCATCTTTCAGACGATGGTGATCACCTTGTCCCGAGGGTTGTGCTCCTGGGATAAGGTGATCACCATCGCTGCTGCACTTTCATTTCCTTCCTTTTCGATAAGCTGGACCGTGTACGGTGCAGCTCGCATTTCTTTACTGTCACAGTGTATTAGTCGTTCGTCCTGTCGCCATTCTTTTGTGATCTTGTCCGACAAGTGGTTCTGTTTTTTTTATACGCCGGAGGAGGAAAAAGTGTAAAAAAATATCCAGAATCTCTCATTGTGCAGTGAGTGCGGCATCAATTGCGCCTGACTTATAAAAACACCCAAAGATAAAAAACTGATTGTGCGTATTGTTCGTAGAGGGCGTTTGTTGCTATCGTGACTGGAAAAATTGAATGGAGGGAGATTTTCTCGTGGTCCGTATCTGCAGCTGCACTCATATAATGCACACTGAAAAAATTTAAATTTTCTTTTATTCTAAACACTTGACTTGTGATTGTGCAAATACTGCTTTTTTTTGTTACGTCTGGGCTTATGTGGCCGCGATGACACGAGCAGGTGAAATGGTGATTGAATATTTTTCTCAAAAAGTATAGACTTGTCGCGATTTACTCTCGGGGCGTTTCCGGTTTTGAAGAATGGAACTGGATTTTTTATAAAAGGATTGATTTTTTGTCCAATACAGAGTTAAAGCTCTGGAGTATCTTTAAAATTTCAGATGGCCTAAGGGCTCATACATAGTCGGAAGGCGATTTAGAAAAGAAATTTTCAGAATTTTTCGGGAAACCTGAATGGATCAGCTGAAGGTCAGATTTCTTCCTCATGACAGGACTATCACTGTCCCTGTTGGTGAAAGCCTTATCCGGGCAGCCATGGCTGCGGGCGTTCATGTCAACGCCTCCTGTGGTGGAGAAGGTATCTGCGGCAAATGCAGAGTACTGATTGAGGAAGGAGAGATCATTGGTGGTGTAACCGAACGGTTGAGCGCCGCAGACATTGAAAAGGGATATCGGCTTGCCTGTCTGTCAAAGCTCTCCGGTGATGTAACAGTACGTATTCCCGTCGAATCATCCATTGATACGACAGCCCTGAGCAGACAATATACACCCCGCCAGACCGCAAAAATTAAAACAATAGATATTAACACCTTAAAGGAACAAGGGATCTTTATTGCTCCTGTGGTCAAGGTGTATATCGAACTCCCGCCACCCAACGCCCAGGACAATCTGCCCGATGTCACCAGGCTTATCCGGGCCTTGAAACAGAAAGGCGACTGGCATAAGCTTGAACTGACCTTGCCGGTGATAAGAAGGCTTCCAGCCATTCTCAGAGAGAATAATTTTAAGGTAACCGCTACGCTGGTCAAAGCTGTCAGAAAAAGCGGCAAGACGCGCATTATCAACATTCAGCCAGGCGATACGACGGTTGAGAACTATGCCGTCGCAATGGATATAGGTACTACAACTATTTACGGACAGTTGATAAATCTGGATACAGGCGAAAGTCTGTCGGAGTTTGGTGATTTTAACGGCCAGATAAGCTACGGTGAGGATGTTATCAGCCGGATTGTGTATGCGGAAAAACCGGAAGGACTCAAAAAACTCCAGGAAGTCGTGGTTGCAAGTATCAATAAAATCCTGAAAAAGATTATAGCTCATGCAAAGATTGATCGGGAAAATATTGCGACTATAACCCTTGCCGGCAACACGACAATGACGCAGCTTCTGCTCAACATTGACCCGCGATATATCCGCAGGGCTCCCTATGTCCCCGCCTCGACACACTATCCTCCTTTCAGTGCATCGTCTTTAGGTATAGACCTCGATGAACATGTAACAGCTCTTCTGTTTCCGGATATCTCAAGTTATGTCGGGGGCGATATTGTGGCCGGTGTTATGGGATCGGGAATGTATAGAAGTGAGGAACTGGTTCTGTTCATGGATATCGGCACCAATGCGGAGATTGTCATCGGCAATAAGGATTGGCTGGCATGTACCGCCTGTTCGGCAGGTCCCGCCTTTGAAGGCGGCGGGGTTGAATTCGGCATGAGGGCGGCTAAAGGTGCCATTGAGGATTTTTCCATCGATCCGCTTACCTGCGAACCGATGCTTGTCACCATAGGGGATGTCCGGCCGAAGGGGATCTGTGGTTCGGGCCTGATCACGATGATTGCGGTGATGTTTGAAGCAGGTATTATCGATAGTCGGGGAAAATTTGATCGCAGTCTTAATACCAGCCGCATTCGGCAGAATAACGGCATCTGGGAATATGTCATAGCCTGGGCCGGTGAGACCCAGATAGATCGTGATATCGCCTTGACCGAACTGGATATTGACAACCTCATTCGAGCCAAGGGGGCTATTTATAGCGGATGCATGACTCTCCTGGAGGAAGTTGGGCTCTCTGTTGATATGATTGAACGCATTATTCTCGCCGGTGGCTTCGGCAGCTATATTGATCTGGAACGAGCGATGACTATCGGACTTTTGCCGGAGATAGATCCCGAACATGTTACCTATATAGGGAACGGTTCTCTGTTGGGAGCGAGGATGAGTTCTCTTACCAACAAGATTCGCCAGGATGTTATAGAGGTTACACGGAGAATGACAAACTTTGAACTCTCTGAGACCCCATCCTATATGAATAATTATGTGGCGGCCATGTTTATCCCGCATACGGAAATAGGAAAATTTCCTCGGTTGTATGAGAGGATGAAGACGAAAGGCAAATAATCCGGCTCCGTCGGAGAAAGAAGGGCCGGGCATCGTGTTCTGACAGATGTCGAAAAGAGATTGTAGGGTTATTAAAATAAGATCATATGTTTGTTGAACAATGTATCGTTATGAAAAGGGGAGGTTCTTGTCATAATTCCTGTCCGGTATAGCAGGACCACCGGCAGTTCCGGGCAACGACCTTCAGTAGACTAATTTTTCACCTGTAAGGAGGCTAACGTGGGATTTGAAATTAAGAAGGAATCCTATTCCGGCGGCATTAAAGAAATTTCCATTGGTAAGGGAGCTTCTGCCATCAAAATCGGTGGTGAGACCTGTTATCCTTTCTATACCTTTGAAGGAGACATGCCCAATAAGCCAGTCATTGCTATGGAAATCTGGGACATCGTACCTGAAGACTGGCCTGAACCGGTTCTTGTTCAAATCAAGGATGTCGTTTCAGACCCTGCCGCCTGGGCAAAAAAATGTGTTACCGATTTTGGTGCTGATGCAGTAGTTCTGCAGTTGAAAAGTGTGGATCCGAATGATAAGGATGCAAGTCCTGACTCTGCCGCCGCTACAGTCAAAAAGGTTTTGGCTGCAATTGATGTCCCTTTGATCGTCTGGGGATGTGCAAATCCGGCAAAAGATGAGCTGGTGTTCAAGGTAGTAGCTGAGGCATGTCAGGATGCAAATCTTCTTATCGGACCTGTAGAGGAAAAGAATTATAAAGGTATCGGCGCTGCGGCAATGGGGTATGGCCATTCCGTTATCTCATCTTCCCCGATCGATGTAAACCTGGCTAAACAGGTTAATATTCTTCTTGAAAATCTTGGCATGCCGATGGACAGGGTCGTTGTTGATCCAACCACCGGTGGTCTTGGGTATGGATTGGAATATACCTACTCCGTCATGGAGCGGTTAACCATGGCTGCGATGACCCAGGGCGATGATAAACTCCAGTTTCCGATGATCAATAACCTCGGGAATGAGGTCTGGAAATGTAAGGAAGCCCGGCAGACGGCAGAGGATGCTCCGCTTCTAGGAGATCCGGAAAAACGCGGTATCCTGATGGAGGCGATTGGAGCGGTAGCCTATCTGCTCAGTGGTTCAAATCTCCTGATCATGCGTCATCCCGAATCCATTCGGCTGGCAAAGAGTTTCATTAAAATCCTGGCCGACGGCGGTTCAGCAAAAGAAGTCGCTCCGATCACTAAAAAACTCGCTGATGTTAAGATTGATTTCGCAGCTCTGGCGCCGGCCCTTGATCTCACCATTGAAGAAGAGAAAAAGAAAGCCGCGCCTGCCGCCGCCAAGACCGCTGCTCCAGCGGCTGCCGCTCCAGCCGCAGCCGCAGCGCCAAAGGCTGCGGCTCCCGCCCCGGCTGCCGCTGTGAAGACCGAAGCAGCTGTTGATCCGGCCGCCGCCGCAGCAGCCAAGGCAGCAGTGGAGGCCAAAGCAAAGGCGGATGCCGAGGCAAAGGCCGCAGCCGACGCCAAAGCCAAGGCTGCAGCCGAGATCAAGGCCAAGGCAGATGCCGAGGCAAAAGCCATAGCC
>JAJYAX010000204.1 GCA_021779275.1 Deltaproteobacteria bacterium
CTGCTGGCATGGCTTCGCCAGCCGCAGACAAGCAGCCACGCTCCGCTCATCCGGGTTTCGTTGGGCTTCCAGAGGTTCAATTTAGCAAAATAAAGGGGGTATCTATGCGAAATGTATTTTATGTTATCCGTCTTGCCATGTTGGGCGTTTGCTTTATTCTGACAGCATGCCCAACAAAAACTCAACAATCTGCCATCATTTCCAGAATATCTCCTGATCCTGCACCAGTCTTTAACTTTCAGGTTGTAAACGCAGGAGGTATTGATGGGGCAGAAGCAGTCTACCGAAGCGGCCAACCGAAGAAAGAAGATTGGGACTATCTGGAGAAGCTAGGCATCAAGACGGTGATTAAGCTAAACGAATTCTCCGACATAGAAAGCGCAGCAGAAGAGATTAAACTTGCCAACGACCATCATATTAATGTGATCCCAATTTACATGCAGCCGGAAGACTTGCCTCACAACCTAGATCTATCCGCCCATCCAGATGAAAACGTTCTGAATCAAGCGGTAGAAGCATTAGAGAACAGTAAACGGCCAGTCTTAGTGCATTGCAGTCACGGAAAGGATCGCACGGGATTGGTTGTTGCAGTCTATAGAGTCCGTTACAAGAATTATTGTACGGAAGCAGCCCTCAAGGAAATGGAACACTACGGAACCAGTTCATCATTATCCGGACTCAAACCTATGCTACGCAGCCCCAATATAATTGAAAGCTCTAGTTGCACTAACGACTGGATTGCAAAATAGTGTCCTGCGGGCATATCACTAACAGGGGACGTCCTTAAGAAATAAAATAAATTGCTATTTCTCACTTTCTACACCAAATCTATAAAGCGCACGCTTGCCTGCACGGCACACGGTGCCGGTCAGCACCGCGATTAGGCAGACGCCTCCGGCGCAAAGGAAATTTGACTGGACACCAAAGAATGTGTATAATATGTTCGTAACGTACACACGGAGGTTTTATGCGCACCAATATAGTGATTGATGACAACCTGATGAATCAGGCTCTTTTGGTTTCAGGACTTAAAACAAAAAAAGAAACCGTTGAAGAAGGATTGAAACTGTTAATTTCCTTGAAAAAACAGGCAAAAATACGAGAATTGAGAGGTAAATTGAATTGGGAAGGTGACCTCGAGCAAATGAGAACAGACAAATGATTGTAGCAGATACTTCTGTCTGGATTGATTATGTAAAAGGTATTATTGCTCCTCATACCGATTTATTGGATTTTGAACTACTCAACAATCAAATCATCACCGGGGACATTATTATTACTGAATTTCTTCAAGGTTTTAAAATTGATACAGCTTTCATAAAAGCAAAAGAACTAATGGAAAGCTTGGTTTACTATGATTTTATTGGTCATAAAAATGCTTACAAGGCTGCAGATTATTATAGGAAGCTTCGAAAGCAAGGAATTACAATCCGAAAAACAATAGATATTTTTATTGCAACATTTTGTATTGAGAATGATTTTCAATTACTTCATAACGACCGTGATTTTGATCCAATGGAAGAAATTATTGGACTAAGGGTTAGGAGATAATAATACGGGACGTCCTTAAGAAATAAAACAATTTGACATTTTAAATATGTCTGAGTAAACAGGTAGTCATGCCTCGAATAGCCCGACTTGATACCCCCGGTCTTTTGCATCACGTTATGATCCGGGGAATAGAACGCCGCAAGATCTTTCTCGATGACCAAGATCGGGAAAACCTGGCCAAACGACTTTCTCTGCTCTTGCCGGAAACCGGCACCCAATGCTATGCCTGGGCGTTCATGCCGAACCACGCGCATTTTCTCTTCAAAAGCGGTCCTTCCGGAATCGCCACTTTGATGAGGCGGCTTCTGACAGGCTACGTGGTGTCATATAACAAAAGACACAAGCGGCATGGGCAGCTCTTTCAAAATAGATACAAGTCCATAATATGCCAGGAAGATCCCTACCTTGTGGAATTGGTGCGCTATATTCATCTGAATCCGCTCAGAGCAAAAATCGTTTCTCATTATGAGGCATTGGAGAGCTATCCCTATTGCGGACACAGTGCCATGATGGGGATAGAGGAAAGAGAATGGCAGAATGTCGAGTATGTCTTAAGACATTTCGGAAAGAGGATCGGAACCGCCAGAAAGAAGTATCGGTCCTTTGTAGAAGAAGGAGTGTCATTGGGAAGACGTCCGGAGCTTGTGGGTGGCGGCTTGATCAGGAGTCTTGGCGGTTGGGATGAGGTGAAGAAGTTGCGCTCAACCGGACAGGATCGCATAAAGAGCGACCAGCGAATATTGGGGGATAGCGATTTCGTCGACGATGTTCTTTCCGGATCGGAAGAGAATTTCAGCCGCCGCTACGGACTCAAGAAAAGAGGCGTCACTTATGAAAAAGTGGTTGATTGCGCCTCGAAATTATTTGATCTGGATGAGGCGTATATTACCGGAAAAGGCAGACAGAGGGACCGGGTCCGGGCCAGGGACCTCGTGTGCTATTGGTCTGCTGTCGAGCTGGGGATTTCCATGGCTGATCTATCCAAAAGGCTCGGAGTAACCCTGGCGGCAGTGAGTTATGCCGTGAAAAGGGGAGAGAAGGAAGCGAAACAGGCTGGTTTTCGCCTGGAAGACCAGCTTGGTTGATTATTTAAGGACGTCCCCTGTTGTGTTCAGTGGTGTTCGGCGGGGTCCCCACCCGAGCAAGAAAAATTACCTTTTGGGGATGTTTCGATATAATATACCGTAATCGTGAGGGCAGTTGCTGCTAAATTGTAACAGGAAAATGGGGATTTCTTGCTGGAAATTAAAAAACTTTACGGTGTCGCCACCTTCACATTAAAATCTTGACACTCGACCTGATACTGCGGTATTCAAAAAAACGTAGCAGGGGTGGCTGAATCAGCCTGAGAAGATACCCTTTGAACCTGACCCGGATCATACCGGCGTAGGGAGCGAGCCGTGTCTGTTTTCGTCTTGAAACCGTTTCCGTTCGGAAGCTATTTTCCTCAGATCGTCGTTTCGACCTCCTTGCATTATAGACTGCAGCCATTCACGGTTGTGTACAGATACTTTTGCACCTTTTACGGAGAAAAAAATGCTAAACGAAGTGACCATTAGCCGGGGGATCATCGATTCTTATTTGAAGAAACTCAGCGACGCGCTGGAACTGGATGTCGCCATTGTCGGCGGAGGTCCATCTGGGCTTGTCGCAGGACTTTATCTTGCCGCCGCAGGGAAAAAAGTGGCCATGTTTGACCGGCGGCTTTCTCTAGGAGGCGGGGTATGGGGCGGTGGCATGATGTTCAACGAGGTGGTTGTACAGGAGGAAGGAAAATCAATTCTCGATGAGTTGGGTTTTACAGCCTGTTTGTTTCAACCTGGTTATTATGTCCTCGATTCTGTCTATCTCGCCTCCGGACTTGTGTACAAGGCTATGGTTGCCGGCCTGAAGATATTTAATCTGGTGGCTATGGAAGATGTGGTCATCAAGGATAAGAGGGTTGCCGGACTCGTCATCAATTGGGGCGCGGTTGAAACCCTGCAATGGCATGTCGATCCACTCACTCTCCATTCTACCTATGTACTTGATGCTACAGGGCATCCGGCAAATGTCGCTTCGGTTCTGGTGAAAAAGATGGGCGTGACCCTGAATACCACGACTGGTGGTATCGTCGGCGAAAAATCCATGGAAGCCGAATCCGGTGAAATCGATACCGTTGCCAACTCTCGGGAAGTCTATCCCGGCCTGTATGTCAGCGGCATGGCAGCAAATGCGGTCTATGGCGGTTATCGAATGGGGCCGGTCTTTGGCGGCATGCTGCTTTCTGGGAAAAAAGTGGCCCAAGAACTTATCGGCAGACTGGCTTGATAATCAATGCAGCTCACGGTTGTTGAATGCCTGTTTGGCTCATATCCCATTTGAAACTGAAAATTATTAAGAAAGGCAACTGAATCACTTTTTTAAAAAATTGTGGTTATCCGTCACCCCGTATGCCGTGACAGCAAAGCGGATCACCCTTATTTTGAAAACAGGTAGGAGCCATCCGGATGCGGCGGCCAGGTCAGACAGAAGATCTTATATGAGATGCCGACTGGCCGGAGCGGCGCATCCGGAAACATCTGCAAACAGGTTGCGCCTGTGAAAAAAATAGCGGATTTTACCCATTGCGCAATCGGGTTTAAGCCGCCCTTTTATTCACGGGCATGTGTGACAGGGGACGGCGTATGGATACTCCAGCGCAATGGACAGTCCGGTGGCTTGATTCCATCGATGAGGTGGACCGCGGGCAGTGGGACAGGCTGGCCCTGCCGCTGTCCTCGCCCCTGCTGGAATGGCAGTGGCTGCATGATCTGGAGGCATCCGGCAGCATATCGCCCCGCTACGGATGGCAGGCGCGTCATTTAACCCTCTGGGAGGGGCGGGAGCTGGCCTGCGCGGCGCCGCTCTATCTGAAGTCCCATAGCGACGGGGAATTTATCTTCGACCACTGGTGGGCGCAGCTGGCCGCGGAATACGGGGT
>JAJYAX010000205.1 GCA_021779275.1 Deltaproteobacteria bacterium
TGACGATTTGCGCCCTTTGCGCGTTGTATATGATGGGCCATGTAATCTTCAACCAGGTTTACGGCAGGGATGTTTGGCCTGTCGGCAAGCCGTGGGTAAAAAAAGGTTGATTCAAAACCAGGGGGGGGGTGGACTGTGGACAATCTTAACACATTATTCAAAGATTAGTCCCCCCCTGTTTTCAGCAAAAAAAACCGGCACAGCAAAGCGCTGTGCCGGTTGATCGCGGGCTACTCTCCGGCAAAGCCCTCCACCATCCGGGTAATCTGGAAATAGTCCAGAAAGGCGCTGCTGATCACGGTGACATAATTATACCGCGCCCGCGACAGGTTGGTCACGGCATCCAGCAGATCGGATTCACGCTGCAGTCCTTCTTTATATTTCAACTGGGTGATCCGCAGGTTCTCCTTCGCATGTTCGATATTCTCCTGAGCCACCCTGATATTGTCAAGGCTCACCTTATAATCGATATAGAAATTCTTCAGGGTGGTCTTCATCGTGTTTTCCATCTCCTGCAGATCGTACCGCAGCCCCCTGGCCTCCAGCGTCGCCTTCCCGACATTCGACTCGGTGATCCGGCCGTTGAAGAGATTCATCGACACCACCACCTGAGCCTGAAGATTTTCGCCCATGCTGCCGACGTTTCCCGCCCCATTCAGGTACTTGTCATCATATTTAGTATAGCTTCCCACCAGATCGACGCGGGGATAATAGTCGCTCTTCGCTATCTCAACCTGGGCCAGACCCGCCTCAGCCAATCCCCTCAGGGCCCGAAGCTCACTCCTGTCAGCCAGCATCCTGGTCTCACTCTGCCCCGGGTCTCCGAAGGCCGGTATTTTCTTGAATTCAGCAAACTGCAGCTCGTCGAGCGTAATTGGTGCATCGACCTCATTTCCAAGCAGTTGGACCCCTTTCTCCAGATCGGCTTCGGCCCGTTTCAAGGTGATATCGGCATTATCCAGATCGACTTTAATCTTCAAGAGTTCGTTACTGTCGATCAGGCCGACCTCCAGACGGTTTTCCCCATCGGCATACAGCTTTTTCAGGGTCGTATAGGCATCCTCCGTGACCTGGAGATTTGCCTGCCGCTGGTAGACATCCAGATAGCGGAGGGCGACATTGAGCTGGATATCCTGCCGTATCCCCTGCAGTCTCCGGGCCTCCACCTGTTGCAGCAGATCAGCCGACTTGATATTGTACTTATCCCGGAATCCCGCGAAGAGATTCAGGCTCACCGCGCCATACACCACGCTGTTCTCCTTGGCCTGTCCGGTGAGAAGATTCGTTCTATTGAGTGAATTGGTGGTGTAGGAAACGTCCACGGAAGGCAGATAGCCTCCCCTGGCCTTTACACTCTCCTTTTCGCTCTTCTCCAGGTTCACCATGTATCTCTGAACGACCTTCCGGTTGTCCAGGGCCATCCGCTGCATCTGTGGGAGATCCAGGGCATAGCCGGTCCGGGCGAGAAAGACCAATGCGACGACAAAACTCCATACCTTCATAACATCACTCCTCACTCTCCGGCAGAGGGCTGCCGGGGATTATTGAACTTTTTCCCGCCAACCTTTCCATATTCAACACATGGTGTCAAGAAACTCCGTACATGAGATAGAATTCACCATGATATAGTTCACTGTAATAGTCACTCACCTTCCAACTGGCAACTCCGGCCTTGCCAGACCGCATCACTTTATGCTAGCCTACGGAATCAAAGATGATTAAAACAGACACTCAAGTCACTCTCCACCTATCATTCTTTCCGTCAGGAGGCGGTTTTATGCAGCGATTCATCAGACTCTTCACCCTGTTCCTTATCACACTGACACTCTCCGGCTGCGGGTACAACACCCTGCAGATGAAGGAAGAGGCCGTTTCAAAGGCCTGGGCCGATATCGAATCCAACCTGCAGCGACGAGCCAATCTGATCCCGAATCTGGTGGAGACCGTAAAGGGCTATGCCGGCCATGAAAAAGAGACCCTGACCCAGGTCATTGAGGCGCGTTCCAAGGCCTCGTCGATCCAGCTCTCTCCGGCCGACCTGGGCAACCCGGCGGCGATGAAGCACCTGCAGGAGGCCCAGGGCGGTCTGACGTCGGCGCTCTCCCGTCTGATGGTCGTGGTGGAGAAGTATCCGGATCTCAAGGCCAACCAGAACTTCCGGGATCTGCAAAGCCAGCTTGAGGGCACCGAAAACAGGATCAACGTGGCCCGCCAGCGCTACAATACGGCCGTGGAAGATTTCAACGCCTCCATCCGCGTCTTCCCGGCCAGCCTGACCAACAGCCTGGTGCTGCACCTGCAGCGGAAGGAATATTTCAAGGCGGAGTCAGGGGCCCAAGCTGCACCGAAGGTGAACTTCAAATAGTTCATCCCGGAGAAACCATGCCCTCCTTCAGAGCCCTCAGATTATGCCTGATCCTCGCAGGCCTCCTGCTCTTTTCCCCCGCACCGGCCCCGGCCCTCACCGTACCGGTCCTGAAGGGCAGGGTCAATGATTACGCCAACCTCCTTTCACCGGCCACCATCTCGCAGCTGGAGAGTTCGCTCAGGTATTTTGAGCAGCAGGAATCAACCCAGATCGTCGTGCTGACTGTCCCCAGTCTGGAAGGCGACAGCATCGAGGATTTCTCCATGCGGGTGGCGGAGGGCTGGAAGATAGGGCAAAAAAAAATCGACAACGGGGCCATCCTCCTGATTGCCAAGCAGGAGAAGAAGGTCCGTATCGAGGTCGGATACGGCCTGGAGGGGAAGCTGACCGACCTCGTTTCCGGCAGGATCATCCGTGATATCATAGTCCCCTGGTTCAAACAGGGTAACTTCGACCAGGGGATCCTCAATGGGGTTACGGCCATGATGGGGATTGTTAAAGGGGAATTCAGCGGCAAGGCGGCGCCGCCTAAAAAGACGTTCAACCAAAACAACCTGGCCGGAATGATCGTTCCCCTGATCATTTTCTTCGCCTTTCTCGGCAACCTCCTGCAGGGGAACAGACTGGCCGCAGCGGCCGTGGGGGCCGTCGGCTGTCCGCTCTTCGGCCTTTTCTTTCTCGGTTTCAGCTGGATTGCCCTTTTCATACTGATACCGGTCGGCCTCTTCGGAGGTCTTATCGCCGCGACGATGCTGGCCGGCGGCGGCCGGGGCGGCGGTTTCTTCCTCGGTCCGGGCGGGTTCGGGGGCGGCGGCTCCGGCGGCGGCTTTGACGGATTCAGCGGTGGAGGAGGCGGCTTTGGGGGCGGCGGCGCCTCGGGAGATTGGTAGGCCCATGCAGACAACAGCTCAAAAATTTTTGACCCCGGCTGAGCGGGAAGACATTACCCGGGCCGTCCGGGCCGCCGAAGGCCTGACCTCGGGCGAGATCGTGCCGATGATCGTTTCGTCAAGCTCACCCTACCCAATGGCGGCGGTCACCGGCGGTGTCGTGCTGGCCTTTCCCCTGGCCCTGCTGCTCACCTCGCCCGTCGCCACCTCTTTCTGGCTCGACCCCCGGAATATGTGGCTGTTTCTGGCCCTGTTCGTTCCACTCTACCTCCTCGCCCACCAGGCGGTGCAGCGGATTGTGCAGCTCAAACGCCTGTTTGTCTCCAAGGCCCAGATGGAAGTGGAGGTCCGGGAGGCAGCCGTCACCGCCTTCTTCTCCGAAAAACTTTATAAGACCAAGGACGAGAACGGGATCCTGCTCTTTATCTCCGTCTTTGAACGCAAGGTCTGGATCCTGGCCGACGCCGGCATCAATGCGAAGATCGACCGGGACCGCTGGCAGGGACTCGTCGAAATGATCACCAGGGGCATCCGGGACGGCCGGCAGTCGGAGGCCCTCTGCGAGGCCATACGGCAGGTCGGCGACATCCTGAAGGAACACTTCCCTCTCCAGCCAGGCGACATCAATGAACTGCGGGATCTGATTATCCGCTGATTTTTTTCGGCCGGACAGGTCCCCTCTTTCACTCGCAGGCGATTTTATCACTCTGGACGATTCACAGGATCGGAGAGAAACATCTTTTACAAAAGGAACGGGAAAATGATCATCGGAATATTGAAGGAAATAAAGGTTGCGGAAAATCGTGTCTGCATGACCCCTGCCGGGGTCGAGGTCATGACCCATCATGGCCACGAGGTCCTGGTGGAAAAGGATGCGGGCGCCGGCAGCGGCTTTGCCGACGAGGCCTACACCCGGGCCGGGGCCGGTCTGGTCCGGACGCCTGCCGAGATTTTCGCCAAGGCCGATATGATCATGCATGTGAAGGAGCCGCAACCCTCCGAATACGATCTCATCCGCGAGGACCAGATTATCTTCACCTACCTCCATCTGGCGGCCAACAAAAAACTGACCAAGGCGCTCGTCAAGGCAAAATCGGTCAATATCGCCTATGAGACCATCCAGAAGCCCGACCGTTCCCTGCCCCTTCTGATCCCGATGAGCGAGGTTGCCGGACGGATGGCCGTCCAGGAAGGGGCCAAGTATCTGGAGATGCCCCAGGGCGGCCGGGGTATCCTGCTGGGCGGGGTGCCGG
>JAJYAX010000206.1 GCA_021779275.1 Deltaproteobacteria bacterium
ATCACGTTGTCGCCGGTCGGCGACAGATTCCCGAAGGTCTCGTAGGTGATGGTCACGGGACCGAGGCTGGCCCCGCTTTCCAGCACCATCTCCTGCGGCGGTTCCGCGAAGGTGAAGTACTGCTTGCTGCCCCTGAGAGGGGTATCCGGTCTGCCGTGCATGGGAGTCTATTCTTTCGCCTTGGCCAGGGCCTGATCAAGGTCCGCACGGATATCATCAATATGCTCGATGCCCACCGACAGACGGACCATGGATTCGGTAATCCCGGCCTCTGCCAGCTGCGCAGGCGACAGCTGGGAGTGGGTGGTCGAGGCCGGATGGATGGCCAGCGACTTGGCGTCCCCGACATTGGCCAGATGCGAGACGATCTTCAGCGCCTCGATAAACCGGCGGCCGGCGGCAAACCCGCCCTTTACCCCGAAGACAAGCATCCCTCCGAAGCCGTTTTGCAGGTATCTCCCGGCGATCTCATATCCCGGCGAACCGGGGAGCCCCGGGTAATGGACCCATTCGATCCCGGGATGTTGGTTCAGGTAATCGGCGATGTCGCGGGCGTTGGCGCAATGCCTCTCCATCCTGAGCGACAGAGTCTCGATCCCCTGCAGGAAGAACCAGCAGTTGTCGGGAGAGATGCAGGCGCCCAGATTACGAAGCGGCACCAGGCGCATGCGCAGCGCGAAGGCGATGGGATTCATCTCGCCCAGATCATGGGCGTAACGAAGGCCATGGTAGGAGGTGTCGGGCTCGTTATAGAGCCTGAACTTCGGGTCGGTCCAATCGAAGGCGCCGGCGTCGACCACGATGCCGCCGATGCCGACGCCGTGTCCTCCCATCCATTTCGTCAGCGAGTGGATGACCACGTCGGCGCCGTGTTCAATGGGGCGGAGCAGGCAGGGCGGGGTGAAGGTGGAATCCACCAGCAGAGGAAGATGATGCCTGTGAGCGATGTCGGCCACTGCCCGCAGGTCGATCATATTCAGCGACGGATTGCCCAGGGTCTCGCAGTACACCGCCCGGGTGCGGCCGGTGATGGCGGCCTCGAAGTTGGCGGGATCCGAGGGGTCCACCATCCGGACGGTGATACCCATCTGCGGCAGAATGGAATCGAACTGGGCGAAGGTGCCGCCGTAGAGGTTGCTGGAGGCCACCACCTCATCCCCCAGGGAACAGATGTTGATGATGGAGTAAAAGACAGCCGATGTCCCGGAGGCCAGGGCCAGCGCCGCCGCGCCGCCCTCCAGCGCCGCGACCCGTTTTTCCAGGATGTCCTGGGTTGGGTTGCCTATCCTGGTGTAGATGTTTCCGGGTTCTTTGAGCGCAAAGAGGTTGGCGGCATGTTCCGTGCTCTTGAACATATAGGCGCAGGTCCGGTAGACGGGAACCGCCCGGGACAGGGTGTCGGTGTCCACTGTCTGGCCCGCATGCAGGGCAAGTGTCTCAAATCTCATGGGGTCTCCTTCTGTGCGTCTTGTTTGCCGGTTGAGCCCTCTGCGCCCTCTCGATTATTGTGCACCTCTTTGATAAGATCCCGGACGGACTCTCCCCCGGCAGTCTTGGCCCCGGGATCGATACGCAGCAGCTCCTCCCAGGCAGCTATGGCCTTATCCGGGCTATGGAGGTCGTACATCAGGACGATGCCCTTATTCAACCGTGAGGGCTCATGGGTCGGGTCAAGCGCGATGGCCCGCTCAAAATATTCGAGCGCCTTCTTCGGCTGACCGATGCTGCGGTACATCACGCCCAGATCGGTGAGGAGATTGGCGTCGCCCGTATGCAGTTCCAGTGAGCGGGTATAGGCCTTGATGGCCTTTTCGGGTTGATTGGCGTCATAGTAGGTATTGCCAAGCTGCGTCCAGAGCTGAAAATCCTTTGGATTGGCGGCTGCCTGCACCTCAAGATCCTCGATTGTCTTCTGCTGCTGCCCGGAAATCCCGCTTTGACTTTCAGCCTTTCCCGCGTGGGTGCCGACGGGGGGGGAGGGGCTGGGTGCGGTCTTATAAATCGCGAAACCGGCTCCGGCCAGAAACCCGCAGACAAAGCTTAGAAAAATCGCCACGATGAGCGTCTGTTTTTTTACTCCTTGATCGGGCATAGGTTTTTTTCACAGTAGGGGAGAATGTTTTTTCCGGAAGATATGCTCTCCGGATCATTGGTGAAGACGGTCCTTTTTAGTAGAATAGGATGATACAGGGGGATGTGCAATGGTGATATGGATTTTTATGCCATTGAGTGGTACTGCCGATTAATAAAAAGGCGGCACAAGAAGCAAAAACTGGACAACAGAGCAGGAAAAATGGCAGACTACAGAAAGAGTGCCGTACCGATCACCAGTGTTTCTCTCAAAGACCACAGGAGGAAGCGAGATGACAGTTCAGGAGGACCAGCCGCAGTCCGTGGCCAACGGGGCGCCGGGCCCCAAGGTGTATTTTCCCACCAGCGCCGAGGCGATTAAGGATAATATCATCCACCACCTGATGAGCTTTCAGGGGAGGGACCCGGAACGCTCCGGCGGATCGGATATCTATAAGGCGCTGGCCTATACCCTCCGGGACATCATGGTGGAAAAATGGATACAGACCCAGAAGACCTTCTATGCCAAGAAAAAAAAGAGGGTCTACTATCTGTCGCTGGAGTTTCTGATCGGCCGTTCCCTGGAAAACAGCCTGATTAACCTGGGCCTCTATGATGAGGTCCTGCAGGCCATTGCGGATCTGGGGTATGATATCGACAAGATCCGGGAGCACGAAGAAGACGCGGCGCTCGGCAACGGGGGCCTGGGCCGGCTGGCCGCCTGCTTCATGGATTCCATCGCCACCCTGAAGATCCCGGCCTACGGGTATGGCATCCGCTATGAATACGGGCTGTTCTTCCAGCAGCTGATCGACGGCTATCAGGTCGAGACCCCGGACAACTGGCTGCGCCACGGGACACCCTGGGAGTTCGAGCGGAGGATGCCGGTCTTCCCGGTCCATTTTTACGGCCGGGTCAGCGGTTATCAGGACGCCAAGGGGTGTTACCGGGCCAAATGGATCGAGACCAAGGACGTGATGGCCATTCCCTGCGACATGCTGATCCCCGGCTACAAAAACAACCATGTGATCAATATGCGCCTTTGGGCCGCCCGGGCCTCACGGGAGCTGGACCTGGGTTTTTTCAGCAGCGGGGATTATATCGGGGCTGTGGAATCCAAGGTCAGCTCCGAGACCATCTCCAAGGTCCTCTATCCGCCGGACCATAATCTCGCCGGCCAGGAACTGCGGCTCAAACAGCAGTATTTCTTTGTCGCCGCCACCTTCCAGGATATCTTCAGACGGTTTCGGAAGAACAACAAGACCTGTGATAACTTCAACGATTCGGTGGCGGTCCAGCTCAACGACACCCATCCGTCCATCGCCATCCCCGAACTGATGCGCCTGCTTCTGGACATCGAGGGTCTGGGCTGGGAGAAGGCCTGGGCCATCTGCACCAGGACCTTTGCCTATACCAATCACACCCTGATGCCCGAGGCCCTGGAAAAGTGGAGCGTCGATCTGCTGGGCAAGGTCCTGCCCCGGCATCTGGAGATCATCTACGAGATCAACCAGCGGTTCCTGGATATGGTGGCCCTGCAATATCCCGGAGACAGAAACAGGCTGCGCGACATGTCCATCATCGAGGAAGGGCCGATTAAAAAGGTCCGCATGGCCCATCTGGCCATTGTCGGCAGCCACTCGGTCAACGGGGTGGCGGAGTTGCATACCCGGCTGCTGAAGGACCGGCTGTTCCCGCATTTCAACGCCTTTTATCCCGGCAAGTTCAATTCCAAGACCAACGGCATTACCCCCAGGCGCTGGCTGTTGATGGCCAACCGCGAGCTTGCGGCCCTGATCACCCGCTCCATCGGACCCGGCTGGATAACGGATCTGGATCAGCTGCGGGGGATCGAGAAATTTGCCGACGACGCTGAATTTCGCCTGACCTGGCAACGGATAAAGGGCGACAATAAGGCTCGGCTGACGAAATACATTGAAAGCCACTGCCGGATCAAGGTCAGCCCCGACACCATGTTCGATGTCCAGGTTAAGAGGATTCATGAGTATAAACGGCAGCTTCTCAATGCGCTGTTCGTGATCCATCTCTACCACAGGCTGATCCGGCAGCCGGAGCAGACGCTTGTCCCTCGCACAGTGATCTTCGCCGGTAAGGCGGCGCCGTCGTACTGGAAGGCGAAGCTGATCATCAAGTTCATCACCTCCATCGGCGATATCGTCAACAACGATCCGCGCATCGACGGGAGACTGCGGGTGGTCTTTCTGCCCAACTACAATGTGTCACAGGCCGAGTTGATCATGCCAGCCGCCGACCTGTCCGAACAGATCTCGACGGCCGGCACCGAGGCCTCGGGCACCGGGAATATGAAATTTGCGCTGAACGGAGCCCTGACCATCGGCACCCTGGACGGGGCCAATATCGAGATCCTGGAGGAGGTCGGCCGGGAGAATATCTTTATCTTCGGGATGACCGCC
>JAJYAX010000207.1 GCA_021779275.1 Deltaproteobacteria bacterium
AGGGAAAGCATAGTTCCCTTTATCGGCCTTTAAGCCAAAGAGGTCTCCTGCCTCCGGATTGAAGGGACGGGCGGGTTACTCTTCTGCCGCCACCCCCGCCAGCCGCAGGATTGCCCGGTTGGCAAGGCAGAGGCCGAAGATCCCGGTGAGCGTCGGCAGGCTGCCCAGGGTCCTCCGGGCGCGGCCCCGGCCGGAATAGGGACCGGCGGAATCGCCGTCCCGCTCCGGAGGCCGGTAGGTGAAATCCACATCCTCGGTGGAATAGATGCATTCGATACCCTGCTCGATGCCGTTATGACGGAGACGTTTGCGCAGACGGCGGGCCAGGGGGCATTTACGGGTGGAAAAGAGATCTCCGAACTGGATCTTGGCAGGATCGGTCCTGAGGGCCGCCCCCATGGAAGAGAGGAGAGGGATGCGGCGGTGATAGGCCGCGGTCAGCAGCTGGACCTTGGGGTTCAGGGAATCGATGGCGTCGATCAGCAGGTCGGGTTCCGGGGTCAGGATATCCGCCATGGTCTCTTCGGCCGCGAAGATTTGCAGGGCCTCGACATCGCAAGAGGCGTTGATATCCAGGACCCGGTCCCTTGCCGCCTCCACCTTCGGCCGGCCGATGGTGGACTCCAGAGCCAGGATCTGGCGGTTGATATTGGAGGGCTGCACGGTATCGAAGTCGATGAGCCGGAACCGGGTGATGCCCGCCCTGGCCAGGCCCTCGACCACATAGCCGCCAACGGCCCCCAGGCCCACGACGGTGACCGAGGAAGCCTGCAATTTTCGAAACCGCTCGTCACCCAGGAAGAGCCGAATGCGCGTGAATCTCTCCATTCCTATTCGTTCCAGGAAAAGATAGCGGCCGCGATGAGCAGAAAGATGATCGTGGTGATGACAAGAAAGCCGATATCTCCTTGCACGGCGGCAAGAGAGGCCCCGTCGTTCATGACCTTTCGCACCGCCTGGATCAGATGGGTGAGCGGGAAGATCTCCGAGGAGGTGCGGACCCATTGCGGTGCCCCTTCCATGGAAAACCAGACCTCCGACAGGAACATCATCGGCCAGGAGATGAAGTTCAGGACACCGCTGGCGAACTCCTCACTGACTCCCCGGGCCGCCAGGACCAGACCTATGCCGCAGAGGTTGAGCCCGCCCAGGAAAAAAAGGAAGAAGATCAGCAGATAGGATCCATGCACCCGAAAATGGAAGATCAGGTTTGAACCGAACCAGACGATACAGAGCGTGAACATCAACAGGAAGATCCGGGAGAGCATCTGGGCGCTCAGGTATTCAAAGGCTGTCAGAGGGGTCGCCTTCAGGCGTTTCAGGGTGCCGTTCTTCCGGTAGCGGACGACGACGAAACCGATTCCCCAGAGGGCGGAGAACATCATGTTCATGGACATGACCCCGGGAAAGAACCAGTCGATATAGCGGATTTGTTCGCCTTGGACGACTCCCTTTTTCGCCACCGGGTGGTCTTTGGGTAAAAAGGAGGCCAGGAAGATCTGCTCGGCCAGGTACCCGTTGGGAGAGGAGTCGGAAATCCAGTAGGCATGGCTTGCCGAAGACCGGTCCAGGAGCAGGTCGATCTTGTAGTGCCGCAGTTTTTCTTCCCCGTCGGCGCGGTTGGCAAAGGCGATGAACCGGAGCTGTTTGTTGGTCTGTAATACCTGTGGCACCGTGCCTTCCGTGAAGGCGATGGCCGGATTGTCGGCCGGGAAGACACCGATCTTGAACTGTTTCAGGTTATCTTTGCCGAACATGATCCCAAAACCGATGATCACCAGAAAGGGAAAGGCGAAGTTCCAGCCGAAGGCGGCCTTATCCCGGAAAAACTCGTAATTTCTGGCCACGAACATGGCCCAGATTCGTTGAAGGCTCATCTCTTAATCCCGTAACTGTTTCCCGGTCAGGCGCAGAAAGACGTCTTCCAGGTTGCCTGAGCGGACATGCATTTCAGAAAGATCGATATCCAGATCGAGCATGCGGGTCAGACCGGCCTGGATATTGTCGGTGTCGATCTCGATCATGTCATCCTGCAACCGCCAGGAGAAGGGGAGTTCCTGGGGATCCATGCCGAAGGCGTAGCCGGGCAGGAGGATGGTGCTGCCCTTGCAATAGGTGGTGATCAGCGATTTCGGGCTCCCTTCCGCGATAATCGTCCCCCCGTCCATGATGGCGATCTGGTCGCAGAGAAATTCCGCCTCTTCCATGGAGTGGGTGGTCATGATAATGGTCTTGCCTTCCTTTTTAATACCTTCGACGATGGACCAGAGATTGTGGCGGGACTGGGGGTCAAGCCCTGTTGAGGGCTCATCCAGAAAGACCAGGTTCGGCCGGTTGATCAGGGCCAGGGCCAGCATCAGACGTTGCTGCTGGCCGCCGGAGAGTTTGTTGTTCTGCCGGTCTATTATCGGCGAGAGATCGCAGCGGTTGATCAGTTCATCGAGATTCTCGGGGTTATGAAAGAGCCTGTAGAAGGATTGCAGCGTCTCTTTGACTGTGAGAAAATTGAGCAGGGAGGTGTGTTGAAACTGAATGCCTATCTCTTCCCGAAACGACTCGATCCTGGGCCTTCCTCTGTAGAGGATCTGGCCGGCGGTTGGCTGGATAATATCCTCGATGACCTCCATGCTTGTGGTCTTTCCGGCGCCATTGGGTCCGAGCAGGCCGAAACATGTCCCCGTCGGGACGGAAAAGGAGACATCTTTGACCGCTTCGGTCCTGTTGAAGACCTTTTTCAGATGGATAACTTCGAGGATGGGCTCTTGCATGGCTGATAATCGGCGGCAGGTTTTGAAAAAATGCTTCAATCCAGAGGAAATTCTACAAAATTTTAAAAGGCGATTGCTCTCAGAGCCTCTACTATAAGTCATTTTTTCCCATGGGGAAGAAAATATAATAAAAATTCTCCTTCTTTCTCCTGGAGGCGGCTTGACTCGCGAACAATAATCAATTACATTTAGTAATAATTATTGGAAATGAGGCCGTATGGAGCTGCGAATGACCCATCAACGGGAGATTATTCTGCAGGAGTTACAGACCAGCAGGGAGCATCTCACCGCCGATGAACTCTATGAACGTGTGAAAAAAGGACTGCCGCGGATCAGCCTGGCGACGGTGTACCGGAACCTGGAGATCTTGACCAGGGCAGGGCTGATCGCTAAAAGAGAGGTAAGCGGCAGGCAGAAGCGCTTTGATTATGATGTGTCGGATCATGACCATATCTTTTGTATCCAGTGCCATCGGGTTGATAATCTCGACCTGAACCGGGAGGAGATCGGTTCGCTGCCGGTGGACGGGGTGAATGGCTATACCATTACCGGTTACAGGTTGGAATTTTCCGGACTATGCCGGGCTTGCAGACAGAAGAATGAACACAATAAGGAGACGGAACAATGGGATGTGGAGAAGGAACAATGGGATGCGGATGTGCCTGCAGTTCGAAGACATTGACGGATGAACAGAAGAAGGTTCTTGAGGCCATGGAAAAATGTGCCGGGCCGTGTACGACAAAGGAGATTGCCGCCTCAACCGGGCTGGACGCAAAAGGAGTCAGCAAGGATATCGCCGACCTGAAGAAGCTGGGGTTCGTCGACAGCCCGGTCCGCTGCAAGTGCGGCATTACCGAGACAGGCAGGAATGCCCTGAAGGAATAAACCCTGTTTGTCGATACGGCATTTTTGCCGAAGGTTTTTAAAAAAGCCCGTTGAGGATCAGTCTCAACGGGCTTTTCTGATGGGGACGGGTTCCTCTCCTCAACCTTGCAGGGCGTTCAGAGCTGAGCCGGCCATGAACCATGTGATCTGTTCCGCATTCAGGGAATGCTGCAGGATGAATTCGGAACAGGTCCCGTCCGGATGCGTAAAGATCCCCCGGATGGTGCTGCCGGGGGCCAGTCCGGTGATGCCGAGCAGATCGATACGGTCTCCTTCCTGGACGGCCTCGTAATCAGCGGCATTGGCGAAGGTCAGAGGCAGTATTCCCTGTTTCTTTAGATTGGTCTCGTGGATCCGGGCAAAAGAGCGGGTGATGACCGCTCGCCCGCCCATATGCCGGGGGCTCATGGCTGCATGTTCCCGGGAGGAGCCCTCGCCATAGTTGGTATCTCCGACCACGACCCAGTTCTCTCCGGCAGCCATATAGGCGCGGGCTATCTCATTGAACGGCTGGACCGCTCCGGACAGCTGATTTATCCCGGCTCCCGGCTCTCCGCTGAAGGCGTTGACGGCCCCGGCCAGGAGATTGTTGGAGATGTTGTCCAGATGACCGCGGTACTTGAGCCACGGACCGGCCGGCGAGATATGATCGGTGGTGCATTTTCCCTTTGCCTTCAGCAGCAGGCGTAATCCTTTAAAATCATTGCCATCCCATCGGGGAAAGCGGGTAAGGAGGGCCAGTCTCTCCGACTCCGGGTTGACCCGCACCTGGACGCGTGCGCTGTCCGCTGCGGGCACCAGGAATCCTTGGCTGTCATGGACCAGTCCCTGGGGCGGGACCTCG
>JAJYAX010000208.1 GCA_021779275.1 Deltaproteobacteria bacterium
GGGCTGACCGAGCATAACGGCCTCGGCCTCGATACCGCCGACGCCCCAGCCCATGACGCCTATGCCGTTGATCATGGTTGTATGCGAATCCAGACCGACCAGGGTGTCCGGATAGGCAAGGAGCCCATCGGGTGTTTTGTCGGCGATAACCACCCGGCCCAGATATTCCAGATTGACCTGGTGGCAGATCCCGGAGTTCGGCGGCACGACCTTGAAATTATCGAAGCTCTTCTGCGCCCATTTCAAGAGGGTATAACGTTCACTGTTCCGCTCATATTCCCTGGCGACATTGTGCTGGAGACAATCAGGCGTTCCATAGGCGTCAATCTGGACGGAGTGATCGACAACCAGTTCCACCGGAACCAGGGGATTGATCCGGCGGGGGTCTCCGCCCAGGTCTCTTACCGCATCGCGCATGGCGGCAAGGTCGACCACCGCCGGGATGCCGGTGAAATCCTGCATGAGCACGCGGGCCGGGTGGTAGGGGATCTCCACCGGAGCTGCATAGGATCTCTGCCAGTTGGCAATTGCCCGGACGTCCTCCTCTTTCACCATATGATGGTCGAGTTTCCGCAGGAGATTCTCCACCAGGATACGAATGGAGAAGGGGAGACGGTCGATTGCGCCGATCCCGTTTTTTTCCAGGAGCCGAATATCGAAATAGTGATACGTACTTCCATCGCATTGCAGGTGGTTTGAAAATTCTTTCCGGTCCATTGTAATGTCCACTCAGATGTCAGGGTTTCTGTGAAAGGGCAATGCCGGTTCAGTCTTGCCGCCGGCCGGTCGTGGCCGGCAGTCTGAAGCGGTCTGGAAAACAGATTGCCGGTTGCGGGCGTAAGAGGGGGATACGAACAGACCCTCCCGCCTCTCCCTTTCCTTTATAGCGCAATATTGGCAGGGAGGCAACGTATCAGACGCGGTCCAGGTACCGATGAATTTCGGGGAATAATTCTCAGCACGATAGTCATCGAACCTCTCCCGATCAAACGAGTTCTTTGATCTCGGTGACGGGAAAGCTCAAGGTAAAGGTGGTGCCGACGCCGGGGTCTGATTTGACATCGATATATCCCTTATGCGCCTCGACCACCTCTTTAACCAGGGAAAGTCCCAGCCCCGATCCGGTTATATGGCGGGTTGCCTTGCCCTTCACCCGGAAAAAACGATCAAAGATATGCGGAAGATCCTGTTCACTGATGCCGATGCCGGAATCCTTGACGGTCAGATTGGCCAGCCCGCCGTTTACGGACGTGCTTATCTCCATCTGTCCTCCTTCCGGGGTGTATTTGACGGCATTGGAGACAATGTTCATGAATGCGGTCCGGATATGATCGTAGTCCACATTGAACCACCAGTCTTCTTTACAGGGAGTATACAGGACCTTGATATTTTTCCCCTCTGCCTGCGGCATGGTGATATCGACGATATCTTTTATTATCTCATGGCCTCTGATGGGCTCCAGATTAAAGACCACCGTCCCGCTTTCCAGTTTGGAGAGATTGAGAAGGTTTTCGATGAGTCGCAGCAGATCCCTGGTGCGTACCGTGATCCGGTTATGCAATCTGTTGCAGGAATGGGCCGCCTCATGTTCACAATCGACCTGCAGGGCATAGATCATCTGTTCGATGGAGGCCAGCGGCGCCTTCAGCTCATGGGCCACCATGGCCACGAACTCGGATTTCATCCGGTCTATCTGTTTGTGGGTGCTGATGTCCTCAAAGGCGGTGACTGATCCGAGGAGGATATTTGTGTCTGATTTTACCGGCGCGCAATGGGCGCGGAGAAATTTCCGGGAGATGGAGCCAGGGGCGAATTCCCGGGTGACCACGACGGAGTTGGCCATGGCCTCGTCCACCATCAAAATGGCCGTATTGTCCCGGATCGAGGCGGACAGCGGTTTGCCGATGACGGGATCGGTCTGAATCTCCAGGATCTTGATCGCCGCCGGATTATGGTGCACAACTACCCCGTGCCGGTCGGTGATCAGGACGGCCTCGGCCATGCAGCTGAAGACGGTCTTCAGCCGGCTTTGCTCCTTATTGATCGCCTCCAGACTGAGGGTCATTTCCTCGCGGAGTTTCTCCGTTTCCGCCTGCATGGTCAGTTTGTCGACGGCCCTGTCCACGACTATCCGGATATAATCGGGAGTAAAGGGTTTACCGACAAAGTCAAATGCGCCCTGCTTCATCGCGAGAACCGCCTTGGAGACGGTTGCAAATCCGGTGATCACAATGACCTGGATATGCGGTTCATTTTCCTTAATCCAGCTGAGAACGGTGAATCCGTCAATACCTGGCATCATCAGATCGAGAAGGACTATATCAAAACCCTTTTCCTTGATCATCTGGATGCCCTGCTCTCCATTCTCGGCCTTATCTATGACGTACCCTCTTCCTGCCAGGGCGCGTTCAACCCCCTCACGGATAACCTTCTCGTCATCGACAATCAATATTCGGATCTCAAGCATAGTCTTTATCTGCCTTGAATATAGAGAGATTCAGTTGAGGTGAATGGTGAAGCGATTTTCCAGTGCTCACCGACCGTCGCGCCATGGCGTCCCGGCCCCGCCACTTTTTTAAAATGGCCTGATGATCGGCGTGTGTACGACTGCCTTACTGCCGCGCATGCTGAAGACGGCAGTAAGGCAAATGATGTTATTTCAGCCAGTTCTTAATAAGGTTCAGCAGCTCCTTGGGCTCAACGGGCTTGGGCATGTAGTCCTCGGCCTCACTCTCCAGCATGTCCCGATGGGTATAGGTACTGGTGGTGACCCGGTCGGCCACTGCGGTGAGCAGGATAATCGGGATCTTGGCCGTTGCCGGATCCGCCTTCAGTTTGGCGCAGCATTCATGACCGTTCATCACCGGCATCATCACGTCCAGGACGATAAGATCGGGTTTTTCGGCAGCAACGGCCTCAAGACCTTCTTCACCATCGTAGGCTACCGTGACATCATAGCCGCCGTTTTCGACTATAACTTTGACTGCCTCAACGAAGTCCGGGTCGTCATCAATCAGCAGGATCTTTTTCTTCTCAGCCATGTGTTTCCTCCATTAAGTCATCCTTGGTAATGTCCTTCTCTCTCATTCCACAACCGGTCTGGGAAGCAGTCCGGCGCCGCCTATGATCTGGTTCAGTTTTTCCTCCCATTCAATAGCCATCACGTGGATGCCTGCAATACCTTCCATCTCTTTCAGCTCTTGAATCTGTTCAATACACATTTCGATACCTTTTTCCGCCTGTTTCTCCTTTGGTTCGTCGGCAATACGTTTGATCACCGCGTCGGGAATATCCATACCCGCCACCATCTTTTTCATGAACTTGGCCATCCCCGCCGATTTCAGCGGTGTCACGCCCGCCAGGATCTTGACTTTTTCGTGCAGCCCCTCTTTTTTGGCCAGGTCCAGGTAGGTCCTGAACTTTTCCATATTGTAAATACACTGGGTCTGGACAAAATCAGCACCGGCCATGACCTTCATCTTCAGGCGGGGAACACGGATTTCAAAGGGATCGGCAAAAGGGTTGACCGCACAGCCGATAAAAAACTTCGGGGCTCCTTCCAGGTTTTTTCCGGAAGGAAAAATCCCTTCGTCCCGCATGGTCTTGACCATATGGATCAACTGCATGGAGTCTATGTCGAAGACATTCTTGGCCTGCGGGTCATCGCCGAATTTCTGATGGTCTCCCGACAGACAGAGGAGGTTGCGGATTCCCAGCGCCGAGGCCCCCAGCAGGTCGGACTGCAGGGCGATACGGTTTCTGTCCCTCACCACCATCTGCAGCAGTGGTTCTATCCCCACCTCTTTGATCAGAACACAACCTGCCGTCGAACTCATGCGGACCACCGAGGTCTGGTTGTCCGTGACGTTACAGGCGTCCACATTCCCCTTGACCAGGGCTGCCTTCCTGCGGACCACATCCGGGTCCGCGCCTCGCGGGGGTCCACATTCCGCGGTAACCGAAAAGTGACCTGCCGCCAAAACCTTTTCCAGATTGCTTCCTGATTTCATTATATCATGTCCTCCCTGACAATACGACGCGGACCGCCGTCTCTTGAGGAATTCCATCCCTTATACGGTTTCAGTTTGGTGTAGTTGTCCATCTGGTTCAGGGCCTTCAACCGGTCAATGATGAGCTGCCAGCCGCAGGGCACGGTCTTGTCGACTTCGCAGATGCCTTTGGATGAGCCGCCGCAGGGGCCGTGAAAGAGCGATTTCGCGCACCGGGTCACCGGACAGATCCCGCCGGTCAGGTGCAGAACGCAGTCGCCGCAGCCCTGACAGCGTTCCGCCCATTCCCCCTGGCGTTCGGTGACCCCCAGAAAGCCGGTGTTGATGCCGGGCAGAAGGGGGGTTTTGACAAATTTTTCGGCCAGAAACTGGATCCCGGCGCCGCAGGCGATGGACAGCACTGCCTGATAATCTTCAACATAAGGCCGCATGGTCTCGACATATTCCGGATCACACTGTCTCTCCAGGCAGACCTCCTTGATC
>JAJYAX010000209.1 GCA_021779275.1 Deltaproteobacteria bacterium
AAATGGTAATTCGAGGCAAAGTATCCTTCGATTTTTCTGGTTCGATTGTGGCCGGACTTGGACACCGTCAAGTCTGCCAATCGGCCGGAAAAATTATACAGGACTGTACGGTATTTCCGTCTCCGTTTATCGGAAGAGATGATATTTAATAAAATGTCTGCAAAATTCCAGGCAGATACGTCAAGGGCGATCTTATTACCCGTCAAGTAAAAGGAGTTTAATGAGTTTTAGCAATTTTAGTTTTCACCCGAAAATTCAATCAGCCATACAGAAAAGTGGCTACACCGTACCAACACCTATCCAGCAACAGGCAATAGGCCCGATTCTGGACAAACGGGATATCTTGGGCCTGGCGCAAACCGGAACAGGAAAAACCGCAGCCTTCGTCCTGCCTATCATTCAGCGCCTAATTGACCGGCCGGCCGGTAAAGTCGGGGCATTGGTTATTGCCCCGACCCGGGAACTGGCGGAACAGATTCTTGAATATGTCCAAAAGATGTCCATCGGAACACGTCTTCGCAGCCTTGCTGTCTACGGCGGAGTAAATAAAAACACCCAGGCTGCAAGGCTTAAGGCCGGTGTAGATGTTGTTGTCGCCTGCCCTGGACGTTTACTGGACCATCTGAGCGACAGGGCGGTTGATCTTTCCGCGGTCGAGATGCTGGTCCTCGATGAGGCGGATCATATGTTTGATAAAGGATTTTTGCCGGACATCCGGAAGATATTGCGGGCAGTGAATACACAGCGACAGACGCTGGTTTTTTCCGCCACCATGCCGGGTGAGATTCGTCATCTGGTTGAGGACATTTTAAAAAACCCGGTAACGGTACAGGTGGAACACGAGAGACCGACCAAGAGTGTAAAGCATTCGGTTTATCAGGTCCAGCAGCAGGAAAAAACTGATCTCCTGAAGGATATCCTTGCGCGGAAGGATGTAAAAACGGCACTCGTCTTCACCCGAACCAAACACAGGGCTAAGAGCCTGGCATTGCAGTTGCAGAAGTCAGATTTTCAGGCGGCCTCTCTGCAAGGAAACATGTCACAGGCAAAACGGCAGAGTGCTCTGGATGGATTTAAGAACGGAACCTATTCCATCCTGGTGGCAACGGACATTGCCGCCCGGGGAATCGATGTATCGGAGATCTCGCATGTGATCAATTATGATATGCCCGACACGGTGGAAACCTATACCCACCGTACCGGTCGCACAGGCCGCGCCGCCTGTACAGGTGAGGCATTTACCTTCGTGACCGCAGATGACAGCCGGATGATCAGAATGGTTGAACAGAATCTGGGCCGGAAGATTGTAAAAGTGGCGAGCAGTCGGATCGGGTCTGGGTCCCAGCCTGATGAAGTACGGCCACATGTACCGGCGGAGACGCCGGAAAAAAAGAAGGCAGCAGGACAAGGCCGCTCCGGTGGTAAGCCGAGACGGGGCCTGTCGTTTGATTTTGGTATATAAGACGCTTTTGCAGGCGTCCGTTTTTGGTCTGTCAACACAGACCGCCCTCCGTATTCAATGGGTTGCATACGGAAATTTTAAAATTGATTCGTTATCGAATCAAGTACACTAGGAGTATGAACAATGGCAAAGGGAACAGTGAAGTGGTTTAATGATGCAAAAGGTTTTGGCTTTATCGAGCAGGAAGGTGGACAGGATGTTTTCGTTCATCATTCCGCCATTCAGGCGAACGGCTTTAAATCGCTTCAGGAAGGGGAAAAGGTAAGTTTTGATATTGAAAATGGTCCGAAAGGACCGGCTGCTGTGAACGTCGTTAAATTGTAAGACCGTTCCAGGCTGTAGAAATCCTCTCGCCGGGATTTTTACAGCCTGGACATTCGATAGCCCTCCTATGCGGTGGTGGGAATTCTTTCCTGCCCCTCTGTCCCTCTCCTTCCCACACGTCACGTTGCATTGTCTCCTCTCAAGGTGAAATTGCACTGGAAATTGCGCTGAATAGGCTGCCCGGATAATTCCTTGCCGTATTCTTCCCTCTTTTCCGGTTGATGTACCTGTGTTGCCTGTCTCTGTACTTGTTCGAAATAGAAGAAATGTAAATGTCTAATTTTTTTTCAAGAGTATATTTTTAATACTTTCTTTTCTGGCAATGGAGATATCCGGATAGAGAATGTCCGGTTGAATTCCATTATGGGTACAGGTAGAATCGTCTGAAAAATGTATGGATAAGGTGGTCAGCCAAAGTTGTCCCCCATTTGAAAGATTGAAAATCGTCTGAGATTCACATTTTCCATAACTTCGCTCACCAACCAGGCGGGTAACCCCTTCATTCTTGAGTATCCCGGCCAACACCTCTGCCGCACTGGCGGTACGAGAATCCATTAATACGCAGAATGGACTCGATAATTTTACACCTGCGGGAGACATATAGGCATGAACCTTCCCCGTACGATCATAGGTTGTTATTAGCGGGAGACCACCAGGGACAAACATCCCGGCAATTTCGAGCGCCTCAAACAAATCTCCCCCCGGACACCCTCGCAAATCAATAATAATACTGGCGCCTGATTTGCTGATCGTTGTATAGAGTCCGGAAAAAAATGGGGCTGTCTCATGAGAAACAAAATCAGAGATACGCAGAAAAACAAACTTTCCCATCTTTGTCGTTGTAATGGATGGAGTCTTGTATACTTCCGGTTTTACAGTGTATTTCTTTTCAAGGCCATCATTCGCATCATAAATAGTTAAGATGACCCTCTTGGTAGTTATGGCATTATCGATGAGGGTGGATGTTTTTTCCAGATTATTAGTAATTCTGGCAGTATTGACCCCCCTCAATTCACCGATCTCAGGAACTCCCTGCAGGCTGGCAGGCCCTTCAGGTTCAGGCATCACCCAGATTCGCGATTTGTATTCAAAGATATCCAGCCCAATCCGCAGGGACGAAGAGGTCTTTTGCGGAGACACGCGAGGAGGGATATAGCGGGCATGAGAATCGAATGAACGCAGTTCTTCCGCCAGACCATCCATAGTGAGCAGGCCCAGAGAGTCAGCCGACGGCGGGTGAAGGGCCTTCTCTTCGATGATTTTCCGAATTTCTGAAAGGGGAGAGACGGGTTGAGCAGATACAGCACCCATTGTTTTGCTCAAGGCGGACAACAGAAAAAAAACCGACAACAGCAGTATCCTGCCCGGCAAAAAGGTCAGGCTATAGCTGGCTGGACACGATAGGGATTTTGATAACCGGACGCAGGCCTTTTTAGTGAACGGCATTTGAGAGGGCCTGATAATACACGTTCAATTTTCGGTACTCGTCCGCCAATCGATCCCGCTCGACCTCAAGAGCCCGAACCTGATCGGGATCTGCAGCACTGCCTCCTTGAGCGTCTAAGTCGGCAATGGCCGCCTTCTGCTTCTCAAGGTTCTGTTTGGTCTGTTGCAGCTGTGTTTTGAGTGTGGCTACTTCCTGCCGTTGCTTTTCGGATTTGACCTTCAGCTTATTTATGTTGGCACTGAGGGATGACAGCTTCTTTTCCAGTCTCAAAACCCGCTTCTGTTCTTGCGCCAGTTTTTGATCTTGAAGGGCGCGCTCGGTGTTGAGCCTTTCAGATTCCTCGGTGAGTTCCTGCTGCGTTTGCTGCTGTTCCTCCAGCCTGTTCTGCCTCTGCTGTTGCCGTTCCTCATATTTGCCGGAGGAGGTGCCGTACCAGTATCCCGCTAGCCCGCCCTGCCGGGGATCATCCGTCGCCGCACAGGCCGTCTGTAAAAAAAGTGCGGCAAGGCCTATCACGATAATTCGAGTATCCATGGCTATTTCTTCTCTGAGAGGTTTTCTACGAGTTTTGCCATCTGTTTGTTGTTACTGTCCAGGGTATTGATATGATTTCTGAGAAGACCTATTTCCTTTTCAAGGGTCGCCACCTGGGGCTCTGATTGTTTGCCCTGCTTTTTCAGTTCCTGCTTGTATTCAGTCAACGAATTGAGCTCCTTGGTATATGTATCTATGTCCTTTTCGTTTGATTGAATAGTATTGTCCAGCGTCTGTTGTTCAGCGGCGGAGAGAGAGGCCTGGTCTCTTAAATCCTGCGATTTCGCATGGAGATTCCTGACTCTTCTCTTTAATTCCTGTATCTTATTATAGATTGCAGTATTTCGCCGGTCCAGATCATCATTATATTTCTCCAGGACGGCAATTTCTCCGTCCAATCGATCCTCTTCGTTCGCATATTGCTGTTTGCGCTCCGCGGCATTTTTTCCATACATATACCCGGCCACGCCGCCGCCGACAGCACCTATCCCAAGACCAATGGCAGCTCCTCTCCCTCTGTTCTTCGAGTCGATGGCCGCCCCTGTCGCTGCTCCAACCACTCCTCCCAACAAGGCCCCCAATGCGGTTCCTTCTGCCTTGGTTCGTTGGGCATCATCATTGCCTGAGGTTGAGCCGGGCGCGTTTCCCGTCGCCGCACAACCTGACAAGAAAGAGAGAACAACAACCACTGCGATTACTCGTGCACA
>JAJYAX010000210.1 GCA_021779275.1 Deltaproteobacteria bacterium
CATCATCCGGTTCGGCCTGTACGTCCGGTTCGCTGGAACCTTCACACGTCCTGCGGGCCATGGGGGTTCCCTTCACCGCCGCCCATGGTTCCATCCGTTTTTCGTTGAGTATATACAACACTGAACAGGAGGTGGACTTTGTTCTTGAAAAAGTCCCCTCCATCATCTCTTCATTGAGACTGATGTCTCCCTTCTGGAATGGGTGAGAAAGAATGAAAGTCATTGATCCGTATTTTCAGATTCAGGACGACCTTGACCGGAAGGGTTTTGCCGTCCGGCTGGAGGAATGCGGGCGCATATGCTACAAGAGTGAAGAGCTGATCACCAAGGATTCAGCCCTTCCTTTTGTAAGCAAGATTGCCGCCCACGGCCACAATTCCGTCCTCGAGATGGCGGTGGCGACCCTGCAGGTGTCGTGCAGTCCGGCGCAGGCGTCCGCTCTTCTTGCCTGCCAGCCTAAATTTCTGATACTTGATCAACGAGAGGATGGTCTCCTGATCACCGGATCAATACGGACTTTTCGTGAACTTTATGCGCGCTGTCCTGATAACCCGATTATCAATGGCATCGCTGCATTTCTGGGCGAACGTCATCCCTATCTCTTTGAAGGTGTTTGGGACGCCCAGTCGGCCTGGAAGACGGAAGAGGTTCTCCCGATAACAAAGCTTACGCTGGACGAGGTCGAAAATCTGCCTGCCAAGCTGTTGCTCCGGCATCGGTATGTAGGGGTGAAATTCGTGGTCAACAGGGCGGTCACCCACGAGATCGTCCGGCATCGCCCCTGCTCGTTTCTGCAGGAGAGCCAACGGTACTGCCGCTATAGCCAGGATAAATTCGACAACCAGGTGACCTTTATCAAGCCGATGTTTTATACCGAGGGTACTGAGGAATTCAGGCTCTGGTCTCGGGCCATGGCGGAGACCGAAAAGATTTATCTGCGGCTCCTGGAGACATCGACCCCCCAGGCGGCAAGGACGGTCCTGCCCAATTCCTGCAAGACGGAGATTATCGTTTATTGTAACCTGGAAGAATGGCGCCATATCTTCAGGCTCAGGACTACCAAGGCGGCTGAACCCTCCATGCGGGAGATCATGGTTCCGCTGGCAAGCGAACTCAGAAAAAGATACCCGGCTCTGGAGTGAATCGATTCGTACCGGAGAGCAGAAAACAAAAAAAGGGGCGGCTATCAATTGATAGCCGCCCCTTGTGATTTAAGATAGGACCGATTTTAGAAAACGCCTTCGACCCTGCCTGTCTCCAGGTTGATATCAACACGTTTGAAGGCCGGATTGGAGCTGGTGCCCGGCATGAGGCTGATGGTACCTGCAACCGGCACGATAAAACCGGCGCCGCCATAGGTCAGAACCTCACGGATGGTGAGTCTCCAGCCGGTGGGCACGCCTTTCAGTGCCGGATTGTCGGACAGTGAAAGGTGGGTTTTTACCATACACATGCCAAGTCCTGAAAGAACAGGATCTTTCTGGATTCTCTCGATGGCCTTATTGGCCTCGCCGGAGTAATCAACACCGTCGGCACCATATACCTCTTTGGCGATGAGCTCGATTCTCTGTTTGATCGGCATATCAAGATCATACAGGAATTTGAACTTGGGTTTCTCCTCACAGGCCGCAATGACTGTCTCGGCAAATTCGATGGCGCCGGCGCCGCCTTGTTCCCAATGGCGGGATAGTGCAACCTTGGCGCCTTCGGCCTCGCAAAGTTCACGGACTTTATTGATTTCCGCTGGCGTATCCGTATAGAAGGCATTGATACAGACCACCGGGCTGATGCCTGCCTTTCGGACGTTTCTGATATGATGAATAAGATTGCCGCAACCCTTGGCAACCCAGTCGACATTTTCTTCCAGGTATTCTTTCGGCATGGCCTTGCCGGGAACCGGAACGGGTGCGCCGCCGTGGCATTTCAGGGCTCTGATGGTGGCGACGACAACGGCGCAGTCGGGAACAAGACCCGAGAAACGGCATTTCAGGTTCCAGAATTTCTCGAAACCGATATCGGCGCCGAAGCCGGATTCGGTCACGTGGTAGTCGGCCAGTTTCAGGCCGATCTTGTCGGCGATAACTGAGCTCTGGCCGATGGCGATATTGGCGAACGGTCCGGCATGGACAATGACCGGCTGGCCTTCCAGGGTCTGCATCAGGGAAGGATTGATGGCATCCACCATCCATGCGGTCATGGCGCCGGCGACCTGCAGGTCTTCGGTGGTCACAGGCTCGCCCTTCTTGTTGTAGGCGACAACGATTTTACCCATTCTTTCGCGCATATCTCTGAGGTCATTGGAGATGGCAAGGATGGCCATAACCTCTGAAGACACGGCGATACCGAATTTTGATTTCATCATATAACCGTCGGATTTACCGTTGACGCCGTCGATACCGATGATGATGTTACGAAGGGACTGACAGCAGAAATCCATGATCCATCCCATCTCCACTCTGGTGGGATCGATATCAAGGCGTTTCATCTTGGTGAGACGCTCAAGCTGTTCGTCGTTATAGTTTCTTTCATGCTGCATACGGGAGGTCAGGGCAACCATGGCCAGGTTATGGGCGTTCATGATGGCATTGATATCACCGGTGAAACCGAGGGAGAATGGGGTCAACGGGATGCACTGAGCCAGACCGCCGCCTGCTGCGGAGCCTTTGATGTTCATGGTCGGGCCGCCGGATGGCTGACGAATGGCGGCGCAGACGCTTTTGCCTAATTTTCCAAGACCCTGGACAAGTCCCATGGAGGAGGTGGACTTACCCTCTCCCAGAGGAGTAGGGGTGATGGCGGTTACGTCGATGTACTTGCCGTTTGGCTTGTCCTTCAGACGTTTGAGAACTTTTTGGAAGTCGATCTTGGCGATGTAATGACCCTGGGGGAGGAGTTCTTCTTTGGTAAGTCCCAGTTTTTCACCTATTTCATAGATGGTCAACATTGTTTTTTCTGCATCTTGTGCAATTTCCCAATCCGCGTGTTTGGTAGGATCTAATGCCATAATTCGCTCCTTTGTTAGTTTGGGGCCCCGGGGTAGTTAAAATTTGAGCTAAGGACCCTTGAATTGTGTTGAAAAGACATACTGAAATCAGTCCGGAATGCAGACTTGGTCTATGCAAACGTTTTAGTGTCTATCACTCACATAACAACATGGTTCTCGTACCATAAATTACCTCGATAGGCAATTTCTTTTTACTTTGGATCATTGGATAAATATGCTGTTCAACCCGGGTGAAAAATTAGCGGGATTTAAGGACAGGACGATCAACGAGAGTACGGCTCAGCGGGTGTTTCATCGACATCGGTTTTGGGGAAATATTGAATCTCGCCGGCCACGGTAATAATTGTCCATCCTTCATCTTCATCACAGGCCTTCACGAGACAAGGAATTTTAGGCTGGTTTTTAAGATGGAGGCAACATTCCACATTTATCTCCATGATGGTAATGGACGTAAACTTTTTCTCAGAGGCTATTTTTTTGAAGGCGGTTACAGCGTTTTCAATGATTGTAATGTTCTGATGTTCTTCTGGAGAGACAATCTGGAGTTCTGACCGTAATGCCTTGATTTCATCTTTTTGGGCGGCAATTTTTTTTAAAACACCCTCCATTTCTTTTTTGTCATGTGCGGGAACAGAGAAGAGAATCTGCTTGTGTATCTCGATATCAGCCTCTATGTATGTAATTTTCTTGAGAAGATCTTGTACCCTTTGGTTCATTGTCTCGTATCCCGGTTGAAATAGTAGTATAGACCACGTATGGGTGATTGTTCAGGGTAAAGGCGTGTCTGTTCTTCTTGAGAAGAGAGCACCGTATTATAAACACCGGCCAGGATACCACATTTTCGATAAAGTCAAAAGATGATAACTGAAGAGAAGCATTGGAATCAATGCCCTCCTCCTGCGTCGACTGCCGACGGTACTATGAAAAAAAAAGTTTTCTTATACGGTGACTTGTCTTATAGTCTTAAAGAAATGCGTTTAAATATAACCTTCATTCCCGATTAAGTAATCGTAAGTAATCATAAGTAATCATATGGCAGGAAAAATTCTTACTCCGACCAAACCATCGTCCTTTAAAAAAACGGTCAAAGATCAATCAGGTGCAGGAAAACTTAAGATAGGTGAATTATTAAGTAAAGCCGGGTATATAACTCCAAGCCAACTCGAAACCGCCAAAAAAGAGATGGGCAAAACGGGCGGGCGTCTTGGAAGTATCCTGCGAAAACTTGATTACATTGAAGACAATACGATCTTTAATTTCCTTAGCCGCCAGCATAATTATTCCGCAGTCGTCATCAAGAATGAGCCTCCATCGAAGGATGCGGTTAGGTTGATGCCCTATGAAGTGGCCAAAGAATATATGGCCTTTCCGTTGCGGATGGCGGGGAATACCCTGCAGATCACGATGGCTGAGCCGTCTGATGCAACTGCCGTTGAAGGGCTGCAGAATACCCTGAACAAGG
>JAJYAX010000211.1 GCA_021779275.1 Deltaproteobacteria bacterium
TTCTACACAACCAAGGAAGAAGGCCAGGGAACCGGCCTCGGTCTTTCGGTTGTCTATGGTATTATTCAAAAACATCATGGAGTTATTACTGTGCAAAGCCAATCGGGAAAAGGGGCGTCGTTTTTTATTCGCCTCCCTGTATCTCAAAATTAACGCCGTTCGCATCATGAGGGTATGAAGACCAGGAAAATCCTTATCGTCGACGATGAGCCCATCGCTCGTGATAATCTCGCCCATATACTGAAAAAAGACGGGTACTCGCCTCTGCTGGCTGAAAACGGCCGGCAGGCCATCGACATCCTGGAAAAGGAAGAGGTCGATCTGGTGCTCACTGATTTACGTATGCCGGGCCTGGATGGCATGGCCGTTCTGGCCGAGACCAAAAAACTCTGGCCATCCACCGAGGTTGTGGTCATTACCGGCTATGCCAGTGTCGATACGGCCGTCGAGGCCATGCGGCAGGGGGCCTATCATTATATCTCCAAGCCGTTCAAGATAAACGAACTGCGCGTGATAGTCGAGAAGGCCCTGGAAAAATCGCTTTTACGCAAGGAAATTCAGTGCCTGAGGGAGCGGGTCTACTCCCAGACGGGAACCTCAAGGATTATCGGACAAAGTCCAAAGATTCAAGCCCTGCGCGAGACGATCAATCAGGTGGCGCAACTGGACTGCAATGTGGTCATCCAGGGTGAAACCGGCACCGGCAAGGAACTGGTGGCCAGGACCATCCACGAACTGAGTCCCAGGGCGGAGGAGCGTTTTGTGGCCTTCAACTGCGGGGCCTTCACCGAGGAACTGATCACCAGCGAGCTGTTCGGTCATGAGCGCGGGGCCTTCACCGGGGCCAATACAGTCAAAAAGGGACTCCTGGAGATGGCCGAAGGAGGCACCGTTTTCTTTGATGAGATAGGCGAGCTCCCTCTTTCGATGCAGGTGAAACTACTGCGGGTCCTGCAGGAACGGACCCTGATGCGCGTAGGAGGAACCGATGAAATAAATATGGATATCAGGATCTTGGCGGCAACCAACAAGGACCTGAAAAGAGAGTCCGAAGAGGGCACCTTCCGGACCGACCTCTTCTATCGTCTGGACGTCCTGACCATCAGGGTCCCTTCCCTCTCCGAGCGCCGGGAGGATATCCCCCTGCTCTCCAACCATTTTCTCGAAAAATACACCCGGCCGGGAAGAGTTGCGCCCCGGTTATCCGTCGAGGCAGCCCAACGCCTGATGTCCTATGAGTACCCTGGAAACATCAGGGAGCTGGAAAATATTATCCAGCGCATCCTGATCCACTGCGAGGGGGAGGTCGTTGAGCCGCACCACCTCGTAGACGATCTGTGCAACACCTCCGCCGTCGTTGTCCGGGGCAACAGGCAGGATTGGCCGCCTCTCAGCGAACATGAAAAGCAATATATCCTGAAGGTCCTGGACGAGGTCGAGGGAAACAAATCATCGGCTGCAAAAATCCTTGGCATTGATCGAGTTTCGCTCTGGCGGAAAATCAAACGCTACGGACTGGAAGACCCGGATTCATAGGGGTCTTCAGATAACTTCAGTTCATTGAAAACAAGGAGAAGAGATATACGATGAAATTTTCACAGGCCCGCCAGGGCAGGATCTTTATCCTCAGGCTTGAGGACGGTGAGATTGTTCATGAAGTCATCGAGCAGTTTGCAGCCGAGCAGAAGATCGCGGCGGCAACACTCATGATTCTGGGCGGCGCCGACGATGGCAGCCGCCTGGTGGTGGGTCCCGCAGAGGATCGAGGCCTGCCGCTCAACCCCATGGAACGGATTCTGAAAAATGCCCACGAGGTCACGGGCGCCGGCACCCTCTTTCCCGACGAGAACGGTACGCCCCTGCTCCATATGCATATGGCCTGCGGCCGGGAAGAACAAACCACCACCGGCTGCATTCGGGCGGGCGTCAAGGTCTGGCATGTCATGGAGGTGGTGATCTTTGAGCTGCTGGACACGACGGCAAAACGAGTGGTGGAACAACCACTGGGGATTAAACTGCTGCAGCCATAACCTGTCGATAAAAACGGCAAGAGCGTGTCATAGACCTGACTGTGTCCCTTTATGTCGTCAAATAGCAGGTTGTTTCAGATCCAATGTGCCCTGCGTCCCTGAAGCTCGAATGATGGATTGTATTTCTTGCGAGAAATCGAACAGGTCTCTTCCCCTCCCCTCCAGTAGTCAGACAGCTTTTTACTGTCAGAAAGTCACTTGGCAAGATAGGTGGATTGTGGTATCTCCCTATGATGCTGGAAAGGAAAATTATCATAAAAGTGAGAGAAATTTCACAACCTGTAGGGTCGTTAGAACAGTTTTCAAAGTCAACATAAGTGGAAATCATACGTACCATCGAAGAACCTCGTAAACCTAACCGCCAGAATTGATGTAGCAAGCCAACTTAATTGCAGCGGATCACACTCAGTATGCACAACTATTCAGAAAACTGGCGACACCTCGGATCCATCCTAAGAGGATATGCGCCGAGAAATCGACGTGTCGAATCCTATTCATATAAAGATCACATCCACGCTAAGGCGTTATCGATTTTTCTTGCTAATGCCATCCTTGCCACCCCCAAATTAGATCGAGAGACCATAGAAGAAGTTCTTGCAGGAAGGGTAACTTGGCCACATGCCAGCGGTACACCCCAGTTTAAGGGGGGGAATTTACCCCTTTCGTTGCTTGAGGAACATGGTTTGGTTTCCTTTTATGCAAACTGGTGCAGCATACATTGTCAATCTGTACAAAATTTGGGCGAAGTTGACTCAAGCCTGATTCCGTTGATTCAAGCCATTGAGCATATAAAGGACATCAGTTACGGCAGGAATGACTACATCCAGCCACATTACACAATTCAAGAAAACAGACTTGATACTCTATTTACGGAACATTTTGGCAGTAAGCCTATAGCGGAGCTGCTTCCAGAAATACAACTTAAAAATGGTTACTTCTGGCTACCTCCAGGTAATCAAAACGTTAGCCCTCTGGTCAGTACCAACCTTTGGTTCACATTGCGCGAGACCCTCGGCCCACAGGAAGCCTTTGAGCGTTGGATATTATGTTTCTGCGTCAACTGTGAATGGTTAATGCCAGTGCTGTTTGATGATTCAAACATGGAGGAGCGAAATGAATTCGACGACCAACTGGTAGCGTACCTCGCCCAAGATACCGCATTCAATTCGTCCTTGAATATTTTGTGGAAGCAACAAATAAATGAACACAGCTTTTCAAGCGTCGTTTCACCTGTTAGCACTACTATCCACACGACGATTGATCTTAATAACCATACCGATCAAGACAGCATTAAGAACAAGAAACCAACATTAAACACACTAAATGAGGCTTACTCATCACAAAACACTGATGGATCAAATGATATACAAATGCTTCGACAGTGGCAGCAATATAGTCCTTGGCCAAAGCCGACACAGTTCTACACTTGGCTGCTGAATAGTGCTATTGAAGGCAGCATAAGCATTGACGGGCAGTTGCTTGCACGGACAAATAGGGGACGTCCTTAATAAATCAAACAAACTGGTCTTCCAGGAGAAACCAGCTTGTTTTTCAAGGTGAGCTGATCTTTAGACTGGTTGGCGCCTGCCCCGAAAAAAGTTGACATACGGTCTATATTGAGTACCATAAAAGGATCGGAGGAAAACATTATGAACATAACAAATGACATCAGGCCAGTAACTTATCTGAAATCCAGAGCTGCGGATTTACTCAAACAAATTAACGACACTCATCGTCCTGTTATTATAACGCAAAACGGCGAGCCAAAAGCCGTGATTCAAGACCCGCAAAGTTATGAAAATATGAGAAACGCCATTGGAATCTTGAAACTGATTTCCTTGGGAGAAGAAGATATAAAGAATGGAAATATCCTGGAGCAAGAAGCTGTTTTCATAAATATTGAAGAAAAAATGAAAAAACGATGAAGCAAGACTTCAACGTTATTTGGGCTGGCTCCGCTGTTCTGGACCTTGAAAATATTATTGCTTACATCGCCGAAGATAGTCCATCTAATGCCAGGAAAATACTGTCAAAGATTAAAAAATCAGTATCCGATCTTTATCACTCTCCACATCGTGGCCGCTTCATGCCGGAGCTCCAAAGTCAAGGAGTTCTATTATATCGAGAACTTATTATTGCGCCGTGGAGAATCATGTACAGGGTTTCAGAAAGCACCGTATTGGTTTTGTCAGTTTTCGATTCTCGACAAAATGTTGAAGATATCTTGCTGAAAAAACTTACCAAAACCTAAGCGGTCCAACTGACTGCCGAAAGCGAGCGGCAGTTGACCTCCAAAACGGAAAAATGAATCTGTTTGAATGAATAAGTTGTCAGGGTTGAAGGAAACCTCCAAGTGGTGCAGAATATTTGCATGAGGCAAATGGCTGGGTCGAGATGGACTCGCCCAGAAACAGACCACAAGGAGGTTTCCA
>JAJYAX010000212.1 GCA_021779275.1 Deltaproteobacteria bacterium
GATTATTGATTATGCATTCGGAACCCAGGCCTTTGAGGTCATGGATGAGTTGTTGAGTCCGTATATCTTGAAAGACAAGACTATCTCTTTTCATATAGAATCAATATCAATTATGGGTAAAGCGGGCATTCTACCAGGAAAAAAGGGTGATATAATGTTGGCTACGGCCCATGTTATGGAAGGGACGCCTCATAATTACATCGTTAATAATGACCTCGTGGTCAGTGATTTTGATGATAACGTCGATGTGTATTGTGGTCCCATGGTGACGGTTCTCGGCACATCCCTACAGAACAGGGATGTCTTGGAGAGATTTTCTACTTCCTCATGGAAGGCCATCGGACTTGAAATGGAAGGAGGACACTATCAACGTGCCATAAGTGCTGCAATTATCCAGGGACACATTCCTCAGGGGATGAAGACACGGTATGCCTATTATGCCTCGGATAATCCGTTGATAAGCGGTCAGACCCTGGCCTCGGGACCGATGGGGCAGGAAGGGGTTGTCCCCACCTATATGATCACTAAGGTCATTCTTGAAAAGATATTTAAGTCATTGGACGAATAATACTGATTTGTAATGAAGAAACAACGATTAGCCGAGGTCTCTCCATGGCTTTTTGCCGCAGCCTGCGCCCTTCTCGCCCTGATAATAAGTGTCTTTGCGGTCAACAACTACCAGCGCGAAAAAAAACTGATGACGGAAGCCCTGCTGCAGAAGGGGATTACAATCATCCGGTTTGTGATTTCCAATGCCAGGGCCTCCTTGCGTGGAGATGCCAGGGATATCCATGTGGCCATGTGGCGATGGACGGATCATGTGCAGCAGGCTATCGATTACGCATCCGGACAGCCGGGCGTGAATTTTCTTTGTCTTTTGGATTCAGACGGCCTTGTCCTTGCCAGTTCCAACCGTGAATCCATTGGCACGAAGGTTGGCAGTTCCACCTTGGCATTCATTGAATCTCTGGAAGAAAACCGGAATGCCGATGGGAAATTCAGGATAAGTCTCGATCATGACGATTCTTTCCCTGTCTTCCAGGTTGCAGCTATATTTTCGCCGTTCGGCATGCGGTTTTATTCTCCGGTTCCCGGCAGGCAGAAATTTGACGGGACCTCGCTGGATCGCTTTCTGCGCCGTCATCCGGAGTATCAAAAATGGCGGGAGCAGTTGGAGGGCTTGAGTGCAAAAAAATTCTCGATACTGGTGGAACTTGATCTTGCCCAGTTTCATCTGGCGGTAAAACGGCAGCTGCTGCAGATCATCTTCCTTTCCTTTGTCTTGCTGCTTGTCGGTGTCGGAGGCTGGCTTTCGCTGTTGACTTTACAAGGACTCAAAGGCTCCCAGAGCCGTTTACGCCGGATTCGGGCGTTTACCGATATGCTGATCTCTTCTTTGCCTGTGGGGCTTATCGCGACAGACAGCCTTGGAAATATTCGCATCTGCAATCAGTCAGCGGAAGAGATTACGGGCGTTCTGGAAGAAAAAGCCATTGGCCATCCACCCGGGGAGGTGCTGCCGGCCTCTCTTGCTGATACCTTAAGACAACCTCCTGCCGACTGTAACACCGTACAACAAAAAGAGATCGTGCTGACCGATGGTGCTGAGAGAAAACGATCACTTCTTCTGGCGGGACTCTCAGTTGTTGACAGCGAGGATCGCTATGCCGGGAATATGCTGCTTATCCAGGATCTTAGCCAGGTCAAGGAACTGGAAGAAGAATTACGGAGAAATGAAAAACTTGCCGCTCTCGGCAAAATGGCAGCAGGTGTGGCCCATGAACTCAGAAATCCCTTGAGTTCCATCAAGGGTCTTGCCCTCCTGTTGAAATCGAGGTTTAAGGAAAACAGCAGCGACCAGAATACAGCCGACACACTCGTTCAGGAGGTTGAGCGTCTCAATCGTAGCATCGGGGAATTGCTCGATTATGCGAGACCCCACAAACTCCAGACCATGAAAATCTCACTTGTTCCGGTTCTGCAAAAGGCAATGAGTCTTGTCCGTATGGATGCGGAGGTCATGGGGATCAGCATGGAAACAGAATTCGCGGATCATCTGCCATTGGTCGAGGCGGATCAGGATAAACTGAATCAGGTCTTTTTGAATCTTTTTTTGAATTCCATTCAGGCCATGGAAAACGGTGGTGTTCTGCGTGTACGAACCAGCGTTGAAAATTCCCGTGTTATCTGCACCATCACGGATACAGGTTGCGGGATCGACCCGCAATATACATCACGGGTGTTCGATCCTTATTTCACGACCAAGAACGATGGGACAGGCCTGGGACTGGCGATGTCCGCAAAGATCATGGAAGAACATGGCGGCACAATAGAATTTACAAGTATCGCCGGCAGTGGGACAATCGTGAAAGTTGGACTTCCGGCTTATTGAACCGATATTTCCGGCGGCGGCCTCCCTGGTCCCCGGGGGGGCTTTCCTTGAAAAAATCGCTTCAGGCCTGAAAAAAGTGTTTTAATTCCGGCCCATAATTTGGGCAGGAACCAGATACAAAACAGGACAAAGAGAATGAAGAATCCAATGAAAATAAGGGGATGATGAAGAGCTGCATACATTCCGGTAAAGACGGCGACATCTTCGACAATTGAGGCAATCCAGTTGCTGAAGGGTTCAGGAGAGGTGTTGATCAAGACCCTGGAACCTGCCTTGAGCGTATGGCTTGTCGCCGTGATCGTACCGCCGAGGATGCCTGCAGCAACGGCCACAGCCGGGTTCACGTTTCCTACAGCACCGGCAGCCAGCATGACGCCTGCCGGGATACGAATAAAGGTGTGAATCACATCCCATCCCGAATCGACCCCTGGGGTCTTATCTGCAAAAAATTCGACAAAATACATAAGACAGGCCGCTCCAATGACTAGGGGCTCCTGCAACATATGGAGCTGTTCGGGAAGAACGATATTGCCGGTAATCCCTAGAATACCCAGTGTGCCGATAGTGGCATAGAGGTTAATGCCGCTGGCCCAGGCCGTTCCCATGGTCAGGGCGATTGTCGAAATCAATTGCTGGTAGGTATCCATGGTTCTGTCTTCCTTGTAAAAGTCAGGAGATATCAAATCTGCAGAGTTGATATCTCCCGTGCTTCACCCTTAGGGGGTATACTTCATCGCTGGTCAAAATTTTTGTTGAGAAATTCACATTCCTTCGGTGAGAGATCGAATTGGGTCTCGACCTCATGCAAAAGCTCCAGTCGGCTTTTCTCCGGGTGCTGTTCGAGGAGCTCGGAAAATGTTTTGATGGCTTTTTTAAGTTTGTCTCCAGAGCGTTGGGTTGGGGTAGTCATGTCGTAGATAGAGTTGAGGTTGATGTTTACAGGTCCGTGCAAGGTTTCAAGATCAGACCCGATAGAGGCGGAAGAGTCAGGACCGTATGGAAATTTGCCTGGGCATGGGGTTCAGGAAGTGCACCGTAGGTTGTCTTATCGCTGCTGTCGGAGCCGCCGTAGAGTGAATCGTCCGAACAGAATATCTCCCGATACCGTGAACCGCTGGGAAGACCTATCTTGTATGTATAGTGTGTTTGCGGGGTGAAATTAAGTATGCAGACCAGATGATCTTCCTTGTTTTTCGCATACCGGACAAAAGAAATAACCGAATTGTTCCGGTCCTCCAGGTCAAGCCATTGGAATCCTTCATAGGTAAAATCCTGTTCCCAGAGGGCCGGATTATTTCGATAAAACCAGTTAAGATCAGTCACGAAGTTGACAAGTTGCCCGTGGAGTTCATTTTCTTCCAGCAGGTGCCAGTCAAGGCTTGTTTTGCAATACCATTCGGACCATTGACCGAATTCTCCGCCCATAAAGAGCAGCTTTTTCCCGGGATGCATCCACAGGGTCATAAAAAGCAACCGAAGATTGGCGAATTTTTGCCAGATATCACCCGGCATCTTGTCGATGAGTGAACGTTTTCCGTGGACCACCTCGTCGTGGGAAAGCGGCAGGATGAAATTTTCGGAATAGGCATAAATGATGGAGAAGGTCAGGGCGTTATGATGGTACTTTCTGAAAAGGGTATCTTTGGCAAAGTAGGCGAGGATATCGTTCATCCAGCCCATATTCCATTTGAACCCAAAGCCAAGGCCGCCGGCATCGGCAGGTTTTGAGACACCGAAAAAACTTGTGGACTCTTCGGCGACCATCAGGGTATGCGGGTGGTATTGATAAACCACGGCATTCATGTGCCGGATAAACTCGATTGCCTCCAGATTTTCGTGCCCGCCATAACAGTTCGGTATCCATTCGCCATCCTTTCTGGAATAATCGAGATACAGCATCGAGGCAACTGCATCAACACGCAGGCCGTCGATATGGTACTTGTCCAGATAAAAAAGCGCGTTGGCGATGAGAAAGTTGCTTACCTCTTTGCGACCGTAATTATAGATGAGAGTGCCCCATTCCGGGTGGGCTCCTTTTCGGGGATCTTCGTGTTCATACAGGGCCGTTC
>JAJYAX010000213.1 GCA_021779275.1 Deltaproteobacteria bacterium
TGACCAGAATAATCATCAGGGCTATGAAGTTCATAATCCGCCAGCCCAGATCTTTCAGTTTGGCGGGAGAGAGACTGTTATGATGGACAGCACCAGACTCGGCTGCGGCATGTTCCTCGGCTTTAGGGGCAACTGCAGCCGCCTTCGTTGCTGATTCACCCGCAGCAACCACCTGGCCGGCCTTTGCCTCCATATGAGGGGTCGCAGGCTCTGATGCCCACACCGTCCCACAGGACAAAGCAAACCAAAGTGTTGCCGCGACCAGAATCGTTCCCCTGGCTACTCGCTTCACTCCTTTCATCTCTAGAGACTCCTTTGCAGAATTTTACTGGCCATGGCGACGGCGAATCCATTAAGATTCCCCTGAAGACCTTTTGCAGCGGTGTCAATCTGAGACCGAATATCCGCCATCTTCTTCTCTTTTCCGGCTTCAACCTCAGCCTTTATCGCAGCAAGTTTCGTATTTCCCGCGGAAGCCGCCTCGGCGCGTGCGGAATCAAGGGCGGCCTTTGCCTTCCCTGACGCCTTGGCCATTTTTTTATCGACTTCTTCCTGCCGGAGACGTGCATTTTCCTGAATCCTCAGGACCTCAGATTGCATCCCACTCATCTTTTCAGATCTGTCACGCAGAATCTTCCGTACAGGCTTGTACAGGACTCCATTCAGAATAAACATCAGGACAATGATGTTTATCATCTGAATCAACAAAGTAATATCCATCGTAACCATGTTTGCTCTCTCCTGATCAACTTAAGTTTATAAACTCAACATTCAGAATTGAATGAGGACATACTCTAAAAACATCAAACTTGCAAGCACTCAGATGAATGGTCATTCATCCGTTATGAAAAATGAATGGTCATTCACAATGAAAAAATTTTTACTGTAAATAATCGGCCGTGTCAACTACTTTATAAAATCTATTCGACCTCAATTCCACTAAAATTCATGACTCCACTCCTCAGGGAAATACTTCCCGTCGAGTCACCTTTTTCTCCCTCCTCAGGTCCCGAGCATTTCAGCGACATGTATCGGCACAGACCTGATGGCCTCTCCAAGCTTGTCCACCATGGCCCCGCCGGCCTGGGCCATATCGGCCCTGCCGCCACCCTTGCCGCCGACAATCGCCGCCACTCTTCCGACCAGATCACCGGCGCTGATTTTTGTTGTGAGGTCCTTGGTCACTATCGCCAATAATGCCACCTTATCATTGACAACGCCTCCGATAACCGCTATCCCCGAATCCAGGCCATCCCTGATCTTATCCCCCACTTCCCGAAGGGTCTTGGCGCTGTCAAGGGGTATCTCGGCGGCAATGACCCTGATACCGGCGACGACCACGGCCCCCTGAAAGACATCATCAAGATCGGAACTGGCAAGACGAGTTGACAGATCCGCAATCTGTTTTTCCATTTTTTTCTGACTGGATAACAAACTTCTGATCTTGGTGCATATCTCTTCAGCCGGTGCATTAAGAAGCTCTGCAATCTCGGCCTCCCTGCGACTCAGCGTCTGTACATATTCGAAGGCCGCCCTTCCCGTCAGCGCCTCGATCCTTCGTACGCCTGAAGCAATGCCGCCCTCTGAGAGAATCTTGAACAGGCCTATGTCGCCGGTTGCCCTCACATGCGTGCCCCCACAGAGTTCCTTGGAAAAGGAACCGACTGAAATAACCCGGACCGAATCCCCGTATTTTTCGCCGAACAAGGCAGTTGCCCCTTCATTGATTGCATCCTGGCGGGCCAGTATCCTGGTTGTGACGGGAAAGTTTGCCCGGATCTGTCCATTGACCAGACGCTCAATGGCCGTAATTTCCTCGGCGCTTACCGGAGAAAAATGAGTGAAGTCAAATCGCAACCTCTGCGGCCCGACAAGGGAGCCGGCCTGTTTGATATGGTCGCCGAGGATGCGTTTCATCGCCGCCTGCAAGAGATGCGTGGAGGTATGATTTGCTGCAGTCTCCGCCCGCAGGCTCTCCCCTACCTTCAGGCTTATCTGCTGACCGGAGGCCAGCCTTCCCTCCTTTACCTTTATCTCATGGAAGATAAGCGGGCCTTCCGCAAAGGTGGAGAGAACCACGGCCTGCCCCCCTTGCCATCGCACCGTTCCAACGTCACCGACCTGGCCACCCGATTCGGCATAAAAAGGGGTGACGCGGGTGAACAGTCTTCCGGAGCCTCCGAGCGTTAATGCATCAATCTCGTTGCCGGTACTATCCAGAAGGGTGTCGGCTATGGTCTCAATCTCAAGTTTCTCATAGCCCGAAAAGTCCGTTTTTTTACCGGATTCCAGGAGTTTTTTCACCCCTTCATCACGAAGACGGATGCCCTCTCCTTTTTGCGAGGCCCTGGATTTTGCCCGCTGTCCGTCCATGGCCCGGATAAAGCCCGTCTCATCAAAACCAACCTTCCTCTCAAAGGAAATATCCCGGACAATATCAACGGGAAACCCAAAGGTGTCGTAGAGTTTAAAAATAAAATCCCCGGCTATGACCTTCTCGTTTTTCTTGATCATCCGGGAAATTTCCTGATCAAGAAGAACCAATCCATTCTCGAGGGTCTCACGGAACCGTTCCTCCTCATTATCCACGACCTTTTTCAACAGTTCCCTGGCGCCGCCCAGATGCGGATAGGCATGCTCCATGGAGCCGACCACGGCTGCGGTTACGGTATCCAGAAACGGCCGGTCCAGCCCGAGATTTTTCCCGTACCGGACGGCGCGTCGCATAATACGCCTCAGGACATAGCCTCTCCCTTCATTCGATGGCAGAACGCCATCGGCTACAAGAAAAGTGGTCGCCCGGGCATGATCAGCGATGACACGCATGGCGATATTGTCTTCACGTTTTTTTCCATAGGGACGGCCGGAGAGCTGCTCCAGGCAGGATATGATGGGGGTAAACAGATCCGAATCGTAATTATTGCGTTTCCCTTGCAGCACGGCCGCCACTCTTTCCAATCCCATGCCGGTATCGATACTCGGTTTAGGCAGCCTGGTCATGGTCCCGTCTTCCGCCCGGTTGAACTGCATGAAGACCAGATTCCACAGTTCCAGAAAGCGGTCGCACTCGCAGCCTAGGGCGCAATCTGGCTTACCGCACCCGGCCTCGGCTCCCTGGTCGATATGGATCTCGGAGCAGGGGCCGCAGGGGCCGGTATCACCCATGGCCCAGAAATTATCCTTTTCCCCCATCCGGACGATACGGCCTTCCAGCAGCCCCTCCACCTTCTCCCAGAGGGCATGCGCCTCGTCATCATCTTCATAGATGGTGACCCAGAGTTTCTCTTTCGGCAACTGCAGCTCTTTCGTCAAAAAGTCCCAGGCATAATGGATGGCCTCTTCCTTGAAGTAATCGCCAAAAGAAAAATTCCCCAGCATCTCGAAAAAGGTATGATGCCTGGCCGTGTATCCGACATTTTCCAGATCATTGTGTTTGCCGCCGGCGCGGACACAACGCTGACTGGTGGTGGCCCGGACATAATCGCGTTTATCCTCTCCCATGAAAACAGTCTTAAACTGGACCATGCCCGCATTGGTAAACAGCAGGGTCGGATCATCGGCCGGCACCAGGGAAGAGCTTTCGACTGCGGTATGGCCATTCTTTTGAAAATATTCTAAAAATTTTGCGCGTAATTCATTGCCGGTCATGGTTCTCTTTTTTCAGGAAGGAGTTGAGGGAAATTGTCTGAATCCTTTTCGGTTTCGACATCAAAACTATTTTAATTTTTATTAAAATCAATAATATACGGTAAAATCTCTTTAAACTGGGGGGTGCCCGCTCTGCCCAGCAGTTCATAAATTATCATCTCGGCCGGCCCGACCTTTGCCCCGGCTGACCGCAGTGCAGCCAGACCCAATGCATGATTTTCCACGGTCCTCGACGAAACGCCATCAGCCACTATCCAGGGGACCAGCCCCCGCGCCAAGGCCCCCATGGCCGTCTGATAGATGCAGATATGGGTTTCCACCCCCACCAGGATCATTGTGTTGATGGCAGGGGGAAGCTTATCGATCAGATTTCTCGTCTCCGCATTGGCAAGGGCGCTGAACTCGGTCTTATCTGGCCGTGGGATGCCCTCCATCAGCGGTTCCAGCTCGTCAGCATAGTCACCAAGCCCCTTTTTATACTGGGTGTTGGCAAGGACAGGGATATTCAGAATCCGGGCCGTGGCCAGCATAAGTCTGATGACGGCAGCTACCCGCTCGGACTGATGAATATGGGCCATCAGGCTCTGTTGAGGATCGATAACATGGAGATAACATTCGGCCGGTTGTACTAATGTCTTCTTCATCTTTCCTCCCTGACGAAAATTAAGTAATTCATAATGAGGATCCGTAATTTTCCCACAATAAACCCTTTTTCCGGATTGTATTCAAGCGGGAAACGGATTTCTCGGTTTTTTTGCTCTTTGCAGGTAGACCCTGCACTCATGCAGTATCTAC
>JAJYAX010000214.1 GCA_021779275.1 Deltaproteobacteria bacterium
TATTGAGCGGTGCTTTCATTGCTGCCGGTTCTCTCTTGCTTTCTTCATCTTCAGTTGATCCGCCTGAAAACGGCGCAGGCGTTGCAGCCGCCGAAGCCGAAGGCATTCTTCAACACATGCTGCTGACTGAGCCCTCTTGCGCCTGTCTCGACGCAGTCCAGGAGTATCTCGGGATCAGGTTCATAATTGATGGTCGGCAGGATGAGATCTTCCTCCATGCCGCGTAGGGCCAGGATGGTCTCAATGACGCTGGAGGCCCCCATGGCATGGCCGATCTGGGACTTGTTGGCGCTGACCGGCGGCAGCCGGTTGCCGAAGACCGCCCGGAGCGCCTCGACCTCGACCTTGTCGCCGGCCCGGGTGGAGGTGGCATGGGCATTGACCGCATCGATATCGCCGGGGGAGAGGCCCGCATCCTTGACGGCATCGGACATGCAGCGGCGGATGGTCTCCATGTAGGGCATGACGAAGTGATGGGCGTCCGAGGTCATCGACCAGCCCGCCAGTTCGATGGTGTAGGCCAGGCCGTGGGCGTCGGCGAATTCCCGGGTGGCGAGAATGACGGCCCCGGCTCCCTCGGAGATGATGAAGCCGCGCCGGTTTAGGGAAAAGGGGCGGCTGGCCCGGGTAGGCGATTCGTCCTCCTGGCCTGGTTTCGGGTTGTAGGCGCCGTTCATGGTGGCAAAGCCTGCTATGATCGGCTCCACCAGGGCGCAGTCCACGGCCCCGCAGATGACGACATCGGCGCGATTCTGCGCCAGCAGCATGGCGCCGACCAGCATGGAGGTCAGACCGGTGGCGCAGGCGGTGATAGTGGCGGTGATCGGCCCCTGAGCGCCGGTCTGCATCGCGATCTTGCCGCCGATCATGTTGATGCAGGAATTGGGATTCGTATACGGGTGCGGCAGACGGTTTTCCGTCTGCAGCATCCGGTCCGCATGCAGCACCGCATCGAGGCCGCCGACCGCTGAACTGTAGGTCACCGCCACCCGCGGCGCCAGCGCAGCATCGATGTGGATTCCGCTGCGTTCCAGTGCCCGCGCCACCGTCAGCATGCCGTATTTGAACACCGGGGAGAACCAGGCGGCCTGATGCCGGGCGGAGAGAAAGGGGTAGGGCTCGTGGTCGATGTCCGGCATCTGCCCGGCAATCCGCACCGGGAAGCCGTCTTTGAGCGGAAAACGGGTCAGCGGGCCGATGCCGCTCTCGCCTGTCCGGGCGCGCTGCCATTGGCTGGCCATGTCGCCGCCCAGCGGCGAGATGGCGTCATACCCGACTATGACCGCTTTTTTCTTCTCCATGAACGACCGTGAAGATTACCAGGGGATGAACCGGTACAGTTTGGCGAACATCTCGTAGACCTCGATCCAGTTCTGCAGGTCCCGGGAGGTGTTCATATGCGCCCGCTTGTTGACCATCACCCAGCTCATATGGGCGGCCCCGTCCTTGCAGGTTGAGCAGTCGCGTGTCTCCGAGGTGCAGCAGCGGTGCATGGTCTTGAGGTCCGAGGCCCAGCGGATGAAGTTGGTCAGCCGCTTTGGCCGGGGGGTCCGTTTGTCGATGGGCTCGGTGACCGAGGGACACTCCATCCAGCCGAAGGGCCGACCCAGGAGCGTGCCGGTAGTGATGATCCGGTGGTAGTATTTCGAGGAGATGACCGTTTCCGGGTAGGCTTCGAGCATCGCGTCCATCTCCAGGCCCACCGCCGTCAACTCTTCAGGCTTCCAGGAAAAGCCGTCCACTGCCTCGTCATTGGAGAGGAGCTGCATGTGGACCTTGAGGCCGACGTCCCTGATCTTGCGGATGATCTTTTCGGTCCGGCCCAGTTGTGTCGGGGTGATGGTGTAGAGGTAGTAGGCATTGGGGTCGCCGCTGTAGTTGGCGCTGGAGATGGCGAAGGTATCCCTGCCCCGCAGGATCTTTTCGTCCTCCTCGTCGCCCCACAGGGAAACGCCGACCATCAGGTCGGGAAAGCGCTGCCGGTCGACCTTGATGATGCCGTTGGTGGCGCAGAAGGTGGGCAGCCGCCGGTAAAAGGCCTCGATCCGGTCTGGACAGAGGGTGGGCTCGCCGCCGATGAGGATGGCCAGGTTGACGCCGCGCTCCATCTCGCTTTCGACGAAGGTGTGCCATTTGCTGAGGTCTTTTTCCTCGGAGGCGGCCGTGTGCTCGCCGGAAGAAAAGAAAAAGCAGCCCTTGCAGCGCAGGTTGCAGCGGTCGGTCACATCATAGATGGAGCTGCGGATGTTGAGCCTGGATATCTTCTTGTAGCGCTCGTACCAGTGGGCATCGAGCAGGGAGCTGACGGTTTTCATTCTGGCGCTCGTGGTTATTGACTTTCTGGTGGAGTAACCGGATACGAGAGGAGGCTGGCCCCTTTTGTGTATCCTCGTACCCAGACGGCAAGATAGGTGTCGACATAATCCAGCCAGGCGGCAAATGTTTCCCTGCCGGTGGCATGCCGATACATCCTGGCGGTGACCACAGCGCTGCCGGCGGCATAATGGCGGCAGTCGCTGCAGTCGGTGTCCGGGACGCAGCAGGCGGCGTCCCTGTCCCATTGTAAATCGGTCCTGTACTGCCGGAATGATCTGCCCAGGCCGATGGCGGTCGATGGATTCATGCGCGGGTAGGTGCATGAGAACAGGTCATGCAGCCCTTTCTCGCTGGTGTGGGCGACGATATTGTACTGGGAGAAAAGAACGGTCCGCGGATAATCGGCCAGCAGCTCTGCCATCATCTTCCCGGTGCGGGTGAGTGAGTCGGGCGTATGCCGCAGGGGGCCCTGGTAGCCGACCGGGGCGGAAAACATATTGAAGGTGACCTGCCGGCCGTTGTCCGCCAGTATTCCGGTGACCTGCCGGGCCTCGTCGATGTTGTGCGGGGTAAAGGTGTAGACGAAGATGGCCCTGGGATCATCCTGATAATTGGCCATCTGCCGGGCCAGCATATCGTCGGCCTTCCTGGTCTCCTTGCTGGTCCGGTCATTGCCCCAGGCTGAGATATGAATGCGGTAATCGATTTCTTTCGGGATCGTCTTCAGACCGTTGGTGGCGATTGCCCCCAACGGGATGTGTTCAAAACAGATCCGGCAGAGTTGGGGGACCAGTGACGGTTCCGCGCCAGCCAGCACGGCAAAGGTGATTCCGCGCGCCTTCTCCGCCGTCATCAGGTCCTGCCAGGCGGTCTCATCCAGGTTCTCGGAGGCAAATTGCTTTGCACCGGTGAAATAGTAACAGCCCTCGCAACGGATGTTGCAGCGGTTGGTCATATCGTAGGTGGATTCGCGGAGGAAGAAATAGCGGCGGACCTTCTCCCATCTGTCCCTGATTGCCGGATCGGCGATGATATCGGAGAATGTGCTGCTTGCCCCAGAGACTGTCCGGCCGGTCATTTACTCACCGCTGTTCTGCTTTTCGTCGACGTATTCGGCGATGATGCGGATGGTGGTCAATTTGGGATAATCGTCTTCGTCGATACGGATGCCGAATTCGTCCCGGATGACCAGCGCGATGGTGGCGAGGTCCATGCTGTCGATGCCCACCTCGTCTACAAGGTCGAGGTCGGGATCCAGGGTGGCCGGCGTCACATCCTCCAGCTTCAGTTCACTGATGATAATTTCGGCGATGCGGATAATTGTCTTGTCGATGGCAATGGTCATAAGGCTCTTGTCTGTGGCTGTTTTTGCGGCCAAGAACATCGTGCCGGAGCAGACGTCTTGCGCTTCGCTGGTTATCCGAAAGGTGTAAAGGTTCGGTGTCTCTGCGGCCTGAGTGCGGATTTCGAGCCGTTCACCGGGCCTGACGATTCTTTTAAATTTTACCCTGCTCAACCGTTTTATGCAAAGATTTTCCTGTTTTGACAGGGCAATAACGTCCGCTGTCATGTTCAATTGGGCAATACCCGGCAAGATCGGATTATCGGGAAAATGTCCGGAAAACCATGGCGAACTCTCGTTGACCATGACGTGAGCCACGAGAGTGTCGTCCGCGATTTTGTTTAAAGCAAGCAGTGAATACCACATGTTAGAATGCCATGTCCATATAAAACATCAAGTTTTGCACGTACCCCGAACATTATTTTACAGCGGTTTTCCCCCTGTTTCGACCTCTTAGCGGGCTAAATATTCCCAGAGCGGGCCGACAAAGTTGCGCCTGTGCAGAATTCTGATTGTCTCGGCTACCCGGGTATCTCCCGAACCGGTCACCCAGTTCCGTCGCCCGTACGCCTGCCGGCCGACAAGTGTTGCAATGGCAGTCAGATCGATACTGTCCGGTTTGTAAAACACCGGGTGCAGCAGGTCCGTGCGGGAGTCGATTTTCCCTTCGGCCACGGCCATGTCATAGAGAGCGGTCCCGGGATAGATCCTGATGCCGATAAAAAAGAAGAACACGGACCGTTCAAGCCGTTCGATGCCTGCCAGGCATTCGGCAATTGTT
>JAJYAX010000215.1 GCA_021779275.1 Deltaproteobacteria bacterium
TTCGCTCACCCTGGAATATGAGGCTCCGGCTCGACCTCTGATCCTGTTCGGCGATGCGGAGCGCTTGCGCCAGCTGATGAGCAATCTGTTCCAGAACGCATTGCGGTATACCGATCCCGGCGGTAAACTGCGGATCGACTGCACGGAGGGAGCGGAAAATCTTCGTCTGCGCCTTGCCGACTCCGCCCCGGGCGTGCCGGAAGAGGCCCTGGCGCATCTGTTCGAGCGTCTCTACCGGGTCGAGGATTCCCGCAACCGGGCGCATGGCGGCGCGGGCCTTGGCCTGGCCCTGTGCAAATCGATTGTCGAGGCCCATGGAGGTGCCATCAATGCCGCCCCTTCCTCACTGGGCGGCCTGGAAATCACCATCACTTTGCCGAAGAACGGGTAGACCCATGCAACGGATACTGATTGTCGAGGACGAACAACGGCTGGCGGCCATCATTGCCGATTATCTCCATGCCGCCGGTTTTGTCAGCCACTGGCTGGGCGACGGCAGGGGCGTGGCGGCCTGGGTGCGGGAGGAAAGACCGGACCTGATCCTGCTCGATCTGATGCTGCCGGGCCGTGACGGCATGGAGATCTGTAAGGATATCCGTTCTTTTTCTACGGTGCCGATCATTATGGTCACGGCCCGTATCGAGGAGATCGACCGCCTGCTCGGTCTGGAGCTGGGGGCGGATGACTACATCTGCAAGCCATTCAGTCCGCGCGAGGTGGTCGCCAGGGTCAAGGCGGTGCTGCGCCGCAGCGGTGGTCCAACCACGGCGGATGGTCAGGGTCTGGTGCTCAATGAATCCACCATGCGGGCCACCCTCGATGGTTGCAACCTCGACCTGACTGCGGTGGAATTCAAGCTGCTTGCCTTCCTTTTTGCCCGTCCCGGCCACATCTACAGTCGTGATCAATTGATGGAGCGCATCTATCCGGATCAGCGTATCGTCAACGACCGCACCATCGACAGCCATATCAAAAAACTCCGGCGCAAGATGGAGCAGGTATTGTCCGGCTGTGACCTGATCCGATCGGTCTACGGTGTCGGCTACAAGTTCGAGCCGGAGCAGGGCTGAAGACTCATGCGCCACAGGCAAAGCCGGTGGTTTGAAAGAACCTGAGCCTGGACATTGACAGGATTAAAAATCTTTTTTTATCCCCATCTTCAGGAAATTCAGGCCCAGGAATGTCTTGACGAGGGAGACCAGCAACCCGTCCTTAGTTTCCGCCTTTTTCTTCTCTCCTGCGGTCGTTTCTCTCTGCGCTTTTTCCATGCTGTTTCTCTCTGTCTGGTGTTTTTAAAATTCACCGGTTCCCGCTGCGATCTCGCCTCCCTGTAAGGGGGGCGGGCCGGTGGGGCCTTGCTGATGTGTGCTAGACTCTATGTAGCAGAATCGGGAAACAATGAGAAGGACAAAGATCCCGAGCGCTGGTCCGGTTGCTCCTTTGCCGTTGAATATTCCACGTTGTGGAGCGGGATGGGCGCCAAGGAAGGGAGCGTTATCTCATCAAGGCCTTGTCTTTTACGGAGACAAAGGAGGTGTCAACCTGTCCGGACTTGAAGAACAGGATCTGCAGCAGCCGGAGATAGGCAAGAACGGCCAGGACGGCGACCCATGCATAGAAATACCCCAGCGGACAGAGGATCAATACGGTCAGCCAATGCAGGAATATGACCTTCTGTGAATGCAGCCGGATGGGAAAGTCCCGGTGGCGGATAATGACCGCCAGGCCGCTTAGATTCCAGCCGTAGAGTGCGGTAAAGGCATGCAGACGCAGGAGAGGAAAGGTCTGGTGGGGATCATAGCCGGGTGAAAAGGCCAGCAGGATATAGATGATGCCGGTAATCGAGGTGACGAGCAGGAAGAGGATGCCGGAGGTCAGAAAGGCCTTCTGCTGGAGACGGATTCCCTGATGCCAGAACAGGTCGAAAATCAGGCCCACGGTCAGAAAAAGGATGATCGCAATGCCGACCTGCGGCAGAAACAGCTGGGCCAGGATAAAGAGGAAGAAGATAATCACCCCGAGGTTGATGATCCAGAAGGCGGCCTCCTGCAGGATGGCCAATACCGGCGGTCCTTCTTTCTTCATCAGGGCAAAGATCACCGACATGCTGATCAGGGAAAGAGGGAAGGAGAAGCCGAGGAAAAAGGTGTCCAGTCGCAGCTTCTCCAAGGTCAGCCAGTGCGTATAGACGTTGTTGAGCACCACCAGGGCCGACTGGACCAGTCCCAACGACAGACAGAGCAGGGCCGCCTGATGAAATTTCCGGGAGACGGTCTCTTTGGCAGAGAACAGACCAACGGGGAAGCAGCTGCCGAAATGCGCCACCCGCACCCGTTCGACGATGACGGCCAGGAGCAGCGGCAGGACCAGGGTCGGCCCATACCACTCCATGAAGGCGCAGACGGTGAAGGTCAGCGACAGGATGAGAAAGATGCAGGCCTGCCGGGACAGGGAGGGGCGCTCCTCGGTAAAATAGATCAGGGTCGTGCCGCCGGCGCACAGGTTGAAGAGAAAGATATGCAGCCGTTCAAAATTCAGGACCTGGGGGGAGACGAGATGATGCATGAAGCCGGCCGCCAGGGCCGTACCCATGATCACCATTAAAACGGCCTTGAAGTTTCGACTCACCTTTTCTCCATTTTTCTGCTGCGACGGAACCGGCTACGGTTCTCGGCTCAGTTGACTGCGTATCAATCCTTCCAGCGCCGTCTGCCGAAAACGAAAACCCGAGGCTGTGAGTTTCGCGGCCGACACATCACAACCGGATAATAGTATTTCCGAGGCCATCTGTCCATAGATTGCCTGCAGGAGAGTGGCCGGCAGGGGCGGAAGCAGCGGGCGATGCAGCACCGTCGACAGGGTCTGCATCAGCTCCGTATTGGTCACCGGCGCCGGGGCTACGAGATTCACCGGTCCGCGCAGGTCCGCACAGGTCAGGCAGTGCAGCATGGCGCTGATGGTGTCGTCGATGCCGATCCAGCTCACATACTGCTCTCCGTGGCCGAAACGACGGAAAAAGCCGCAGGGCGCGGTCCGGAGAAGCTGTTGCAGGGCTCCTCCCCTGGGGGTCAGCACCACCCCTATGCGCATCATGACCGTGCGGATTCCCGCCGCCTCGGCGGGTGACGCAGCCTTTTCCCAGAGCCGGCAGACGTGGGAGATGAAGTCCTCTCCCGCCTTCGTCTCCTCCTTAAGACCGCGCTTTTGACTGTCGCCGTAAAAGCCCACGGCGGAGGCGCTGAGAAAGACGCGGGGCGGGGCCGGCAGTGCCGCGAGCGTCCTGGCCAGCAGCGATGTGCCCATGGTGCGGCTGTCGATGACCCTCTGTCTTTTCTCGGCCGTCCAGCGGTGCAGGCCAATGTATTCCCCGGCCAGATGGATGACTGCGTCCAGCGCGGGCAGGGCGTGGACGTCCATGGTTCCGGCCATGGGATCCCATTGGATTTCCTGACGTTCAGGGTCCGGGCGGCGGCGGACCAGGGTCCAGACCCGGTGCCCGCCGGTGGTCAGAAAGGGGACCAGCGCCCGGCCGAGGACGCCGCTTGCCCCGGTGACCAGGATGCGCAGCGGGGTCCTGCTGCAGGACTGATGGAGGCGGATATCCTCCCGGAGGGTGGCGTGGCGATAGCGGAAGACCTTGTCCAGAATCCGATGTATGCGGCGTTTGGCAAAGCCGGGGAGGAGGCCGTGGAGCGGCAGGCTGAACTCTATCCGGTCTTCAAGCAGGGCGCCGCCTGCCGCATCGGAGAAGATATGGGAGTGGGACCAGGAAGAAAAGGGACCCTTCTTCTGGATATCGCGGAACATCACACCCGGTTTATCCTCCACATGATGGGCGATCCAGCGGTAGGGGATGGGACCCATATGCATCTGCATCTCCACCCGGCCGCCGGGTGCGATCCCGCCCCGCCGGGAGACTACGGAGGTGTTTTCCCAGGGGGGAATCAGGCGTTCCAGAGCGCCTGCCCGGCTATGCCAGGTATAGAGGTCACGCGCCGAACAGGGGAAGCGGGAGGTGAAGACAAAAGTATCGGTTTTAGCCACCGAGGATCTCCCGCAGGGCAGGCCCAAGTTCGGGATAGAGGAAGGCGTAGCCGTGTTTCAGCAGGGCCTTCGGCGGAGTCCGCTGCCCCTGGAGCAGGGACCTCCCGAGGTCGCCAAGGACGAGTTTCATGACCCAGGCCGGAGCCGGTAAGATCGCCGGCCGGTGCAGGGCCTCTCCCAGCGCATCGGCGAACTCATTTTGCCGGATAAGTCCCGGGGCGGTGAAATTATAGACACCATGGAGGTTTTCCCGTCCGAGCAGAAGGAAAAAGGCCCGGATCAGGTCTTCGAGATGAATCCAGGGAAACCACTGGCGTCCATTGCCGATGGGCCCGCCCAGCCCCATCCGGAAGGGCGGCTTCATGGTGGCGA
>JAJYAX010000002.1 GCA_021779275.1 Deltaproteobacteria bacterium
AAGGATCGGGGTGACTATCCTGCTGACCAGCAATGCCCAGATCCTTGGCGTAACCGGTGAGGCGCATCCCTTCCGGGCCTATCTGGATGCGGGTGTTCCCGTGATGCTTGCCACCGATGACCAGGGGATCTCGCGCGGCAGCCATACCGCCGAATTTGAACGGGCCATCACCACCTACGGTCTGCAGTGGGGACAGGTCAAAAAGTTGATCCGCACCAGTATGGATCAGGCCTTCATCGGCGGCAAGGGGCTCTGGCGGACGACTGGGGATTTTAGCCGCAGGGTCGACGCCTGTGAGACCGATAACCCTGCCGAGCAGGCTGTATCATCCGGTTGTACCGCCTACCTGCAAACAAACGACAAGGCCATGGAACAATGGCGGCTGGAGAAGCAACTTGCCGTCTTCGAAAATCGCGATTGGTAGGAGCTGATTCACCGAATCTGTCGGCTTATTTGAAAGGCGAGACCGAAACGATGCACCCATCGCAGGCAGACCCGGGCCCGTTGTGGCACACCCTCTCTCTTGACGTCGCCTACGCGCGTCTCCAATCCTCCCCCCTCGGGTTGACGGATGCCGAGGCAAGACTCCGCCTGGCGGAGCATGGTCCCAATGAACTGCAAGGTTCCTCGGGTCCATCGCCGTGGAGGCTCCTTGGTGATCAGTTTAAAAATGTCCTGATAATCATTCTGCTGGCAGCGACGGTCCTCTCAGCCTTTCTCGGGCGCGGGATTGAGGCCGTCGCGATTGCGGTTATCGTGCTGTTTGCCATCCTTTTGGGATTCGTCCAGGAATATCGTGCCGAACGCGCCATCGATGCCCTGCGTCAGATGGCGGCGCCCACGGCGACCGCACTTCGAGGCCGAAGAGAGTGTCAGGTGCCGGCCCGAGACTTGGTCCCCGGCGATATTGTCGTGCTGGGGGCGGGCGACAGGATTCCTGCCGATGCCAGGCTGATTGAGACCGTCAACCTGCGGATCGAAGAGTCGGCCCTCACCGGCGAGTCCGTCCCTGCCGAAAAACATACCGGCCCTCACGCTAACCCCGAATTGGCAGTGGGGGACCGCCGGAACATGGTCTTTGCAGGGACCGCGGTTGGCTATGGACGCGGCCGGGCGTTGGTGGTGGCCACGGGCATGCATACCGAGTTCGGCAGGATTGTGCTGATGCTGCAGACAGTTGAGACCGGCCGGACGCCCCTGCAGGAGAATCTGGACAAGGTCGGTCGGGTCTTGGCGCTGGCCTCATTCTTTGTTGTGGCGATCATCGTCGGCCTGGGGCTTTGGCGCGGGCAGCCGTTTATTGAGATGTTCATCTTCGGCATCGCCCTGGCCGTGGCGGTTGTCCCCGAGGCCCTGCCGGCGGTTGTCTCAATCTCACTTGCCGTTGGCGTGCAACGGATGGTCAAGCGCCATGCCCTGATGCGCCGGCTGCAGGCGGTCGAGACGCTTGGCAGCATCTCGGTTATCTGCTCAGACAAGACCGGCACGCTGACCAGAGATGAGATGACCGTTCGCAGAATCTTTGTTTTTGGGCAACTCATTGAGATATCAGGGGAAGGATATGAACCATCAGGCCGGTTCACCTGTGACGGCCGCGAGGTTGAAATTTCCGGACCGCTGAAGATGCTGCTCAAGGCGGCAGTTCTCGCCTCCGATGCCGCTCTTGTTCAGGATGAGCTGGAAGGACGCTGGCGCAGCCAGGGAGATCCGACCGAGGGGGCGCTGGTCGTGGCCGCCGCGAAGGCTGGATTGCACAAGGCCGACCTGGAGGCGGAATTTCCTCGCATAGATGAGATTCCGTTTACCTCGGAAACCAAACGCATGACCACGCTGCACCGGGGGCCTGATGGTCTGATGACCTGTGCAAAAGGGGCTCCGGAGATTATCCTTGAGTCGTGTTCGCGGCAGCTGACTGCAGATGGAGAGGTGGCGCTTGATGCAAAAACGAGGGAGCTGATCCTGGAGACAGCCCGCCGGATGGCGGGTGAGGCCCTGCGGGTGCTGGCGGTGGCTTTCAAGCCGGTTGCAACACATGAGAACGCGGAAGCGGAGATGCTCTTTCTGGGGCTGGCCGGTATGATCGATCCGCCGCGACGTGAGGCGAAGGCCGCGATTCAGACCTGCTCGGATGCCGGGATAAAGGCGGTGATGATTACGGGTGACCACCCGCTGACGGCACGAGCCGTGGCCGGTGAGTTGGGCCTGCTCAAGAGCGGGCGCCTTGTGACCGGCGCTCAACTTGAGGCAATGACGGAGCTGGAACTTGAACGCGAGGTTGAGAATATCGAGGTCTATGCCCGTGTTTCCCCGGCCCATAAATTACGTGTCGTAACGGCCTTACAGAAAAATGGCCATATTGTCGCCATGACGGGCGATGGAGTGAATGATGCGCCCGCGCTGAAAAAGGCCGATATCGGGATTGCCATGGGCATCACCGGCACCGACGTGAGCAAAGAGGCCGCCGCGATGATGCTTACCGACGATAATTTCGTCTCTATCGTTGCGGCAGTGGAAGAGGGGAGGGGGATCTTTGATAATATCAAGAAATACTTGATGTATCTGCTCTCGTCCAATATCGGTGAAATCGGGCTGATGGCCGGGGCGACACTGATGGGGATGCCCCTGCCCTTGACCGCCGTCCAGATCCTCTATGTCAATCTTGCAACCGACGGTCTGCCGGCCTTGGCCCTGGCCGTCGATCCCCCCGATCCCGATCTGATGCGGCGCCAACCGCGCAATCCGCAAACCAGCATCTTCACCAGGCCGGTCATTACCCTGATGCTGGTCGGCGGGGTCTGGTCGACGCTGGTCAACCTGGGCCTTTTTATCTGGGCCTGGAATTCCGGCCGGGACCACGATGAGGCCGTCACGATGACCTTCGTCTCGCTGGTCCTTATTCAATTTTTTAAGGCTTATAATTTCCGCTCCGACAGACGTTCGGTCCTCAATCAGCCCTTCGCCAATAGGTGGTTGAATGTGGCGATCATCTGGGAGTTGGTCGTGCTCGGCCTTATCATCTATGTCCCCTTTCTGCAGCACCCCTTCGGCACTTTCAGCCTGTCGCCGGTGGACTGGGCTATCATTATCAGCCTGGCCTTCTCGGTCTCGCCGGTCCTGGAGGCTGCAAAGTGGCTGGAACGTCGCGGCTGGTTCGGAAAACTGCTATAGTCTGCAAAGGGAAATGGTATCTGCGGCACCTTCGATTTCATGCAGTTCATAAAAGAAAGGAGAATCTACCATGTCGAGCAGCTTCGGCACACTTTTTCGGGTGAGCACCTTTGGCGAATCCCACTGCAAGGCGGTTGGCGTCGTTATTGACGGCTGTCCCCCGGGCCTTGCCTTGAGCGAAGCGGACATCCAGACGCATCTCAACCGGCGGCGTCCCGGCCAGAGCGCGTTGTCCACCGACAGGCGGGAGGCCGACCAGGTTGTCATTCTGTCAGGAACTGAAGACGGCCGGACCCTTGGCACCCCCATCGCCCTGCAGGTGGCCAATAAGGACCAGCGCCCTGGTGATTACGGGGACATGCTGGATATCCCCCGGCCGTCCCATGCCGATTACACTTACCAGATGAAGTACGGCATCCGGGCCTCATCCGGGGGAGGAAGATCCAGCGCCAGAGAGACCATTGGAACCGTGGCCTCGGGCGCCGTTGCCGCCAAGATTCTGAAGGAAAAATGCAATATCGACATTGTCGCCTGGGTGAGCAGTGTCGGAGAAATCGAGTCAATGCCTGTAGATGAGAACACCGTTACCCGGGAGGCGGTCGATGCGGCTACGATACGCTGCCCCGACCTCAAGGCAGCGGTGAAAATGGAGCGGCTTGTCGCCGAACTCAAAGAGCAGGGGGATTCGGTAGGCGGCGTGGTGTCGTGCATCATCCGGAACGTGCCGGCGGGACTGGGGGAGCCCACCTTTGAGAAGCTGGAGGCCAAACTGGCCCAGGCGATGCTTGCCATTCCCGCCACCAAAGGATTTGAGGTGGGGTCAGGCTTTGCCGGCAGCCGTTTATGCGGGTCCCGGCACAATGATCCTTTTATACAAAAAGAGGGACGTCTGGGGACGATCACCAACTTGTCCGGAGGCATCCAGGGCGGTATCAGCAATGGCGAACCCATAAGCCTGCGCATCGCCTTCAAGCCGCCGGCAACAATCTCCCTGCCTCAGCTGACAGTCGACTTTTCCGGCAGGGATGCTGTTCTTGAGGCAAAAGGCCGCCATGACCCCTGCGTTGTTCCCCGGGCGGTTCCCATTGTTGAAGGCATGGCCGCCCTGGTCATTCTTGATATGCTTCTTCGCCAGGAGGCCAGAAAGGCACTACAATTCTAACATCAGGTCTTGAACTGCCGGGTGGTGGCGACCGATTTTCCGGCCATTTCCTGAAGCTCCTCCGAGGTTTGAAGAATGGCCAGCACCGCCTCGTCAACCTGAACAACCGCGTCGGTGACGGTGTTGGACATCTGGGCCATTTCTCCGGCATATATTGCGGCCTGGGATATTTTTGTATTGGAATCACCCATATTTTTCGAGGATTCGGACAGGGATTTGGCAATCTCATTTACCGTCGCCGATTGCTCTTCCACTGCACTGGCGATAGTGGCCACAATGTTACTGTTTTGCGAGATGATGGCGGCCGCATCTTGAATCTCGGTGATGGTTGTTTCTGTGGCATGCTGCACCTCCTCGATGCGGGTTTTTATTTCCGTCGCCGCATTGGCCACCTGCCGGGCCAGTTCCTTGATCTCGTTGGCCACGACGGCGAAACCCTTTCCGGCATTTCCGGCTCTGGCCGCCTCTATTGTCGCATTGAGGGCCAGAAGGTTGACCTGGTCGGAAATTTCGGTAATGGTCTCGGTGACTTTACCTATTTGATCGGCAGCAAGGCCAAGCTCCGAAATCTTTCCCAGCGTTTTTTCCATCCGTGCGGTCGTTTCCAGGGTGTTCGCATGGGCCTTGGATGAGGTTCCGGCAATTTCGGCCACGGTTGCGGTCAGCTCTTCAACCGCTGCTGATATGGACTGGAAATTTCCCGTTGATTCTTCAATGACCGTAGCAATGGCTCCCATATCTCTGCTCTGATAACCGGCTGATCTGAACACGGTCTGGGAGATTGACTTGGCGGCGGCGGTTTTTTCTTGAATGGTCCGGATGAGAGAATGAATAGACCTGGCCGCTTCGCTCAGTTTACCTGCATCTCCCTGGAGGCTGGCGATAATATTTTGGAGTTTTTCCAGGAATGCATTGAAAAATCGTGAGACCATACCCGTTTCATCTTTGCCCGCAAGAGGCAGTCTCTGGGTGAGGTCGGCCTCGCCTGAGCTGATGTTTTCCAGGCCGTTCGCCACCTTGCGAATTGGTCGTGCGATCAGGGTGGCGATAAGCAAGGCGCCGATGGCTGCAAGAAGGATAACAACTGTAACAATTGTAATAAATGTTACAGCGGTACTATGGATGCTTGCTTCAGCTTTTTTGTTCATTTCTTCAATCAAATTCTTTGTATTTTTCCCTGAAGCCGCTGAAGATTGCTGGGCCTCGATCACATGGCTGAAATTGACAAGTGACTGACTCTTGAAATCGTTAAGAAAGAAGAGCGCGAGAAAGGTCAAGAGGATGCCAAAGGCTACGGTGCTGGGGACAACGAACCAGAATATCTTTGATCTGATGGATAAATTATTGAGAAAAGTGAACATAAGAGGCGCCTCCTGTCTGTGTAATGTCCATAGGTATAAAATTTTATCTCGTGAGCAATGTGATTGCAAATATTATATAGTAATGACGACCTAATATCGTTAAAAGGCAGTGTAGTGATAGTATGAATATCTCGATTTGAGCTGATGGTAGGCCCTCGAATCCTGGCATCAGTCTCAATGCATGTGCGAAACGGAATGAAAGGACAGAGGGTTTCCCTGAAAATATAAAAAAAGAGGAAAACAATGGATAGAGATAATCCTGACATGAAACGCTATCTCACCGAGCTCTGTAAAAAGACCCAGGGTGACACAGGCGCCCACGTATCCATGTTCGATGTGGGGGAGGCCATCGGTCTTGAAAAGACCGAGGCCGGTATGATGGCCGAGGAACTCATCGTCGAGGGCCTGGCGGAACTGATGAGCCTGTCCGGCGGAATCAGCATCACCGCTCAGGGGGTGGAAATGGTTCAGGGAACGGCCGGAGGTCCTGCCTTGAATGGGAGCGGTCTGCGATTGGGCAGCGAACAGGTTATAGGAGAGCCGGGCCGGCAGGCCGTGGAGATGCTTGTACGGGATGTCAGGGGAGCGCTTGTCACAGGCAAGACCACCCTTGGGCAGATGGAAGAGATTGTGATCGATATCAAGACCATTGAAATACAGATGCTCTCTCCCAGGCCCAAGACCGACGTGATCCGCGCGGTATGCCGCTCCTTGCAGGCGGGTTTGGCCGACTCAGGGCTCGGCAAACTGGCGGCAGAGGTGGACAGTCTGATTGCCCGATAAGGTTTGCCTTGTCAAGCAGCCTTTCAGCTCTTGGCTATGAGCTTCTTCAATTCCTCGCTTTCAGGCCTGACCAGCTCCTTGACTTGCTGAGCGTTGACCCTCGCCACGACAATCTGGCCGACCTCGATCTGGATGTCCTCATAAAGCCCCAGCCCGAGCATGCCCTTGGCCTGCGCCTGGTTGTCTTCGGTAGGCGTGACATAGTGAACCGTGCTGACCTTGTAGCGGTGAATCAGAAACAGGGTAGCCAGGGTCATCAGCCGTTTTTGCCGGAAATCCTCATCAAAGGTATTCTGGTCCCGGATCGACAGCATATTCCGGCCGCGGCGATCCTGCAGGGTCGCGAAGATGATGTTGGCCATCATCTTCCTGCCGGTGTCGAGGAGGGACAGCTCCAGCAGTTCGGAACCGGCGATGTGCGGTTTGAGGACGACCTGCAAGCGGGTCTCCAGCTTGTAGTGGCTGCTCCAGAGTCTGAGCCAGTCGGCCAGGCGTTTCGGCGGCACCTCGGTCTCGACCAGGTGCTGGAACTGGGTGGACCCCTTGCCCATGGCCTTGGTGGTGGCGGTGCCGCCGGAAGCGGCCATCAGCCCGGCGTCTGAACGTGGACCGCCGACGTAGCTCTGCGGGGTCTTAAACGGTGAATCGATCAACCGCAGCTTGCGCTGCAGACGGGCCAAGGCGAGCATGCCGTCTTCCTTGAGGGCTGTGGCGAATTCCTCGCCCGCCAAACCGTCCACCTGATGGCCGCCGTAGGTGATGAAGTTGAAGACAAAGCCGAGCTTGCCAAGCTCCGCCGGGAACCTGCGCATCTCCTCCTCGCTCATGCCGGTGGTGTCCCAGTTGAACGAGGGAGACAGGTTGTAGGCGAGCAGCTTGTCGGGATAGACGGCGTGAATGGCGTCGGCAAAGATTTTGGCCTCGTGCAGATTGGCCGTCTTGGTCTCCATCCAGATGATATCGGCAAAGGGGGCGACGGCCAGGGATTTGCTGATGGCGTAGGGCATGCCGCCTCTGACCTGGTAGTAGCCTTCCGGGGTGCGGGAGATATCGCAGTTCCAGATGATATTGAAGCCCATGGCCCGGGCCTTTTCCCGCGCCTCGACGAAGGATGAGTTCCGGGCGAAGGCGTACCATTCCTCGACGGTCATCGGCAACTCCGCCCCCTCATCGATATGGAAGGCCATGACATCGGCGACGGCCTCGCTGTAGGTCTTCATGCAGGCCTCCATCTGCCAGAGCTCCAGCAGGCGGGTGGCCGCCTTGTCGAGGGCCGCATTGAGGACAGCGGTGCTGCGACCGGCAAGCGCCATGATTTCCGTGTCGATTTCTTCCGTCAGACCTGTTTTACTCAGCCACTGGTCGGCCTCGGCATAGGCTGCATCGGAGATCCGGTACATCAGGTGGCCGTTGATTTCCGTCACTCCACCGGCGTAGAACCGGCGCATGATCGCCAGAAAGGCGGTCTTGTAATTGGGGATATTGATATTGGTGGCCCCGAGGATGAAGAAGTGATCGCGCTCGTCGCCGCGGCCGTCCAGAAAGGTGGCGGCCTCCGCATCGGTCCGGGCGACAATGATCCCCGGGACCTTCATGATGTCCAGCTGCAGCCGGGCGGCATTGAGCCGTTTGATCTGCTCGTCTACCTGAATCAGCACCTTGCCGGCCTGATGCCCGCATTTTTTGACGCCCGGTTTCTGGTCCTCGATATGATAGCCAGGTACGCCGGCTTCGACAAAACGGCGGATCAGGTTGCGGACGTGGGCGTCGCCGCCGTGTCCGGTGTCGGCGTCGGCAATGATAAACGGCCGGTAGTCGACAGCCGGGGTCTGCGCCCGCTCCTCTTCACTCAGGCGCAGGCGTTGGAAAAACTGGTTGCGGTCGGCGGCGAGCAGTGCCCTGATAAGTGGCTCCGCCTCGTCGGGCACCTGGCTTAAGGGGTAGCTGGCCAGATCCGGACCGGGATCCTCCTTGACCGAACCCTTGGCCGAGGTGGCCCAGCCCCCCAGATAGATCCCCTCGATTCCGACGCGTTTGATGGCGACAGCCTGACTGGGGGAGTAGGGACCGAAGGTGGTGATGGCCCGTCCTGCCGCGAACAGCTCACGCAACCGGTCATAGAAGGCCGCAGCCGCGTCCCGGGCGATGGTGTAGTCCACCGGGATGGTGCCGCGTTGCTCGACCACCTGCTCAGGCGTGTAGAGTCTGATGATCCCTTCGAAGCGGGGACTCTTAAACCAGTCATGGGTTGCCTGGACCTCATCGATAAATGTCGTCATCGTCTTCTCCTGTTAATCTAAAGGCCTAAGCCTTCAAGGTGTCGAGGTTTTCGGTAATGCGCCCGCCCTGATTCTTGAACGTCTCCATATATTGGGCGATGCGCTGTCCGGCGACGCCCAGCTGATAGTTGTTCAGGTTGATGTTTAACAGGTCGATAAACCAGGGGGCCTTGACCGGATCGTGCACATAGGTCTCAATGATGGCCCGGGCGATGGGCAGGGTGGTCGTCTTCGATGCATCGTAGACGTCACGATCAGCGGCCGCCAGGAGTTTTGCGTATTCTTCATCCAGCAGACGGGCGAAGATCTTGTCGCTGAAGACATTGCCTGCTTTCAACCCGGTCTCGGGATCATCCTCGGTCAGGGCCGCGCCCTTATGCACCCATTCCCAGAGGATACTTACCCGTATCTCGCCGGTGGCCATATCCTCCATCAGGTACAGGACATCATCATCGCCAAAGAAATCGGCTGGCTTCAGGGCGGCGGCCTGGAGTCCCTGGCCGAAGGCGTTGCCGTACTGCAGGGCCACGCTCAGCAGGTTGCGGGCTCCCCGCACCGTCCGCGGCGCCGGCTCCAGCAGGGTAAGTCCCGTAGCGTCGGCAGCGGTGTAGGTCAGCTGCGGGAATCTACGGCCGAGCTGATTGGCCTCTCCCGCCTCCTCCCAGACCGGACGGATAATGTGGACCATCTTCCAGTGGGCAACCCACTTGCCGCTGGCCCCCTCCTGTTGTTCGCGAACGGCGCCGGCCCTGGCCTTTTTCATGCTGTCGGCCACCCCTTTTGCCGAGCCCACCGGGATGTTCGGCTCCATCCCCCCTTGCCAGAGGGAGAAATTGCCATTGGCATCGGGGGTATTGACGGCACGGCGGACCCGATCCTCATAATGACGCATATAACCGTAGGTCATGACGATGGATTCGATGTTGGGATTGACAAAGCCTCTGTCCCAGCAGTTGATGTCGGCGACGCTGTTGATGTAATCCCAGCGTCCGGTATTGAAGCCGACGAAATGCAGACCCAGCGCCGCCCGGATCTCCATGAGCTGAAAGGTCGCCTCGATCTGTTCCACCAGGACGTAGACCTTGATGGCGCCCTCGGCCAGGCTAAGGTGACTTTCCAGGGCGGTTATCATCCTGTTCCAGAATCCGGCCTCCTCGGCGGTCTGGATCTTGGGCAGATAGAGGACAATGGATGACCCTGCCCGGAGCAGCGTCCGGTACGTATTGACAACATAGAGGGTCATATCGACGATGGAGGCGGAAAAGGACCTTCCAGCGATCCGGATGTGGCGATCATCCAGGTGCAGGCCGCGGGCGCGAAAGATCCTGGTGGTGAAATCGAGTTGTCTCCGCCAGTCCGAGATGATCTCTCGGCCGAGAAAATCGCGCGCCCAGGCATTCATCTCCTGCGCCACCTGTTCGGCCACCTCGAGAAAGAGCGGGTCGCGGGCAAAGGCCAGCTTGAGGCTGCGTATGTTGTCCAGGGACATGGTGGTGACCTGGCCCAGGGCATCCTCACCGTCGAACATCCAGCCATCGGCGCCTGAGAGCAGGGCGTAGGCAACATTTCGCAGGTTTACCCTGACCGGGGAATTCGGCCTGGCTGCCGGGCCGGTTCCCTGCAGCCACTGGCGCTGCAGATCCGGTGGGATCACCGGACCTGCGAACCTGCCGTCGCGGGCATCCTGGACGCGGATGCCCGTCCCTTTGATCTCGGAATCAGGGGGAAGGAAGGTGAGAGGCCGGCCTTCTTTGATGCGCAGCGCGCGCAGCAGGGTCCGCTCATGCATCAACCGCTTCTGGGCATCGTTGAACGGGGCCAGGAAGGTGAGTGCTGTCAGCGCCTCGGGGGTGTAGATATCAGAATAGTCCTCTGCCAGAGTATCTCTGATCTGCAGTACGGAACCGTGTGCTGTTGATGTTGGAGTACCCATCTTTTTCCCTCCCCTTGTGTATTACTTGTGGTAGTTGAGGTTCCGGGAGAGCCTGGTCGCCAGTTCGTCTAGAAATTCTGTTGAATTAAGTACCTTGACCGGCGGCGGATCACAGATTTGCGCGAGGTCTCCCGTCATATAGCCGTCTTCAATACATTCGATGACAGTGCCTTCCAGGGTAGCGGCAAAGGAGACGAGTTCCGCGATTCCATCAAGCTCTCCCCGTTTACGCAGGGCTCCGGTCCAGGCATAGATCAAGGCCACCGAATTGGTTGACGTCTTCTCGCCCTTGAGGTGTTTATAGTAATGCCGCTGGACGGTCCCGTGGGCCGCCTCATACTTGAACAGGCCATGCGGGGAGACCAGAACCGACGTCATCATCGCCAGCGACCCGAAGGCTGAGGCCACCATGTCGCTCATCACATCGCCGTCATAATTTTTACAGGCCCAGAGCAGCCCACCTCTGGTCTTCATCATCCGGGCGACGAGATCGTCGATCAGCGTGTAGAAGTAGTGGATCCCGGCGGCGGCGAATTTTGTCGTATACTCTGTGGCAAATATCTCTTCGAAGATGATCTTGAAACGCTGATCGTAGATCTTGGAGATCGTGTCCTTGGTGGCGAACCAGCAGTCGATCTTCAGATCCAGGGCGTATTCGAAACAGGCCCTGGCGAAGCTCCTGATGGAAGAATCGGTGTTGTATACACCCTGCAGGATGGCCGGTCCGTCAATCTCGACCACGGTCTCGCGCAGGACCTTGCCGTTTTTATCGGTGGCGACAATCTCCAGCTTGCCGCCCGCCTCGGTGTAGATCTCCGCGTTTCTGTAGACATCTCCATAGGCGTGACGTCCAACCACGATGGGGAGCTCCCAGGTGCGCACCGCCGGTTTGACGTTTTTGACCATGATGGGTTTACGAAAAACGGTGCCGTCCATGGCGGCCCGAATGGTGCCGTTGGGGGATCTCCACTGTTTTTTCAGATTATATTCCTTGACGCGATCAGCGTTGGGGGTAATGGTTGCGTTCTTGACCCCGACGCCATATTTTTTGATCGCCTCCGCGGCGTCTACGGTGACCTGATCGTCGGTCCGGTCCCGTTCCGTGAGGCCGAGATCGAAGTAGACGGTTTTTAGATCAATAAAGGGCAGGATCAGTTTTTCTTTGACCAGGGGCCAGAGGACCCGGGTCATTTCGTCTCCATCGATTTCCACCAAAGGAGTGATCATTTGAATTTTTTGTGTCATAATAAAGGATGTCGGTAGGGGTTGGTCTGTTTTTATGCCGACAGGCGGCATGAGTGAATAACGATCTGTTTTTACTGTCTCTGCTGACTTATAGCAGAAGATGCTGCAATTGTAAAATGAAACTCCCCCCGGGATGCATGCAGCGTGACGGATCAGGCCGGCAGGATAAGGAAAGACAGCGGAGATTTTGGATTCAATATTAGACTCAATACAGAGAGGGATACAACAGGCCTTAGTCGGCTGGTTTGGACGGACCGGCCGGGATCTGCCCTGGCGCGGAGACTACGACCCGTATCATGTCTGGATCTCGGAGATTATGCTCCAGCAGACCCAGATGGACAGGGGCGTTTTTTATTACAGACGCTGGCTGGAGAGGTTTCCGGACATCAGGGCGGTAGCCGTCGCTGAAGAACGGGAGATCCTGAAATACTGGGAGGGGCTTGGCTATTACGCCAGGGCCAGGAATCTCCATAAGGCGGCCAGGATGATGGTCGACAGGCATCAGGGGAAGATCCCCGAGAGCTACGAGGCTCTGCTTGGTCTGCCCGGCATCGGAGCCTATACCGCGGCTGCCATTGCCAGCATTGCCTTTAATCACGATATTGCCGTGGTTGATGCCAATGTGGAACGGATATTTGCCAGGCTTTTTGATATTGCCGGACCGGTCAAGGACAGCGCGACGAAAAAATGGATACACAAAAAGGCCGCAGATCTGCTGCCGCCCGGCGAGGCCAGGATTTTCAATCAGGCCCTGATGGATCTGGGAGGGCTTATCTGTACGCCGAAAAATCCGGCCTGCGGTTCTTGTCCTGTGGCGGAGTTTTGCGCCGCCTTGAAGGCTGGGCGGGTCCACGAGCGACCTGTGGTGCAGGCCTCGGCGAAGACCATCCAAATCGAGATGGCCACCGGGATTCTTATCCGCCAGGGCCTGCTCTTCATCCAGCAACGGCTGGCCGATGATGTCTGGGGGGGACTCTGGGAATTCCCCGGCGGCCGGCTGGAGATTGGGGAGACGCCGGAAGAGGCGGTGATCCGGGAGTATCGGGAGGAGACGGGATTTGCCGTCGAAATCGTCGCCGGAATCACGACGGTTATCCATCATTATATGCACTATAAGGTCGTTCTCCATGCCTTCTCCTGTCGATTGACAGGGGAATGTACCGAGCCCGAATTGCGGGAGGCGCAGGACTTCCGGTGGGTTGTCCCGCAGGACCTTGCCCGGTACGGATTTCCGGCAGGACATCGCAAGATAATTGAATATATGAAAAAAAGAGCTTGAGGATATCTCCGTGAACCTGAAAATCTGATGAGGCCTGCCATGCAACAAATCTTTTACTCCCTTTTTGCCACCCCGCTGGGTGTCTGCGCTATAGCCTGGAAAGACTCTGGATCGAAACATTCCCCCCCTGCTATAGTCTTCCTGCAGCTGCCGGAGACGACGGAACAGGCGACCGAGGAGAGGATTTCCGGAAGTACCGGCGGCCGGAAATCCGACCCGCCTCCGGCTGCCATAGCCGAGATAGAAGAGAGAATCCGCACGCACCTGCAGGGCAAGGTCCAGGAGTTCAGTGATATCCGGGTCGACCTTGAGGGCCTGGGCGGATTTACGCAGCAGGTCCTGGTCGCCTGCCGGAATATCCAGGCAGGCCGGACCCTGTCCTACAGCGAGCTTGCCCGGGTGATACAGCGTCCAAAGGCGGCCCGGGCGGTAGGACAGGCCCTGGCCAGAAACCCGGTACCGCTCATTATCCCCTGTCATCGTGTCCTGACCCTGGATGGACGGGCCGGCGGTTTTTCCGCACCTGGGGGAGTCGAGACAAAGAGGCGGATTCTTGCACGAGAAGGTGTACACCTCCACGAAGCGAAGGACTGATGCCCCACGGCTTGTCAAAATTGAGATCGACCCAGGGGAATTTGTTCATAAAAATAAGGATAGTTTTTTTGTATGCCAAATTTACGCATTGAGATCCTCAACATTGCCCTTTCCCTTGCCTGCATGGCCTTTATTCACCGGCAGATCAAAGAATATGGCTATAGATCGGACAGTATACAGGAGAGAATCGGCCTGTTTGATGCCCTCAAAGGTGTGTGTATTATCGGGGTGGTCTTCATTCATGCCGCCTACCTTACTCCGGTCAGCCGGGATATCTGCCGCACCCTTGATTTTGCCGTGCCCTTCTTTTTCGTCTCCTCCGGTTACCTGTTGTCGGTGAGATGCCGGGGGGCCATCGCCCTGAAAGGGTATTATCGAAAATTGTTTGTCAGGGTATTACTCGTCTATCTCCTGTTCGTGATCGGAACGAGGATTTTTAAAGGGGAGGCGCTTGCGTTCAAGGATATCCTCCTCGATATCCTGCTCGGCCGGACAAATTATAATTATTATTTTATTCCCCTCATAGTCCAGTTCTATATTCTTTTCCCCTCTATGGTCAGATTCAGGGGAAAACTTGACAGTCCCTTTGTTTTCTGCCTGATCGCCTTCTGTTCCTTCTTCTTTTATGTCTGCAACCACTATATTCAGCGACCCTACTGGAACGAAAACCCCTACTACCTGGTGTTCATCGGCAGGGATTGTATCTATTTCTGTTTCGGCATTTTCCTGTCCCGGTATGAAATCCGGAAGCTGCGGTTTGCCGATTGTCTGCCTTCATGTATGATCTTTCTGGCCGGGGTTGCTGTCCTTGTGCTGGCCACAGGAGAGTACATCCTGACCTTTGCCTATCCTTTTGTGGCCTTCCTCTTGGCGCTGGCCGGTTATAATATGCTCCGTGCGCAGCCTTGGTTATACCCTCTGGAAAATCTTGGCCGGTACTCCCTGGTGATCTATCTGGTTCACACTAGCATACAGAGCACTGTGGTTATGAAATATTTGTATAACGCGCAATTACCCTGGAAATTTGAGATCCTGGTTGTTGTCGGCGCAACTGTCGTCTTGAGCTATGCATTCGCCAGGATCTTCATGTCCGTTTATCAGCCTGCAATGTTGTTTTTTATGCCGGTTAAACAACTGGTAGCGGTGGAAAAAAAGTCCCGCCAGTAACATTTCACCTTTCACAACAGGAAAGAGCATGACACAAACACATCAGCTGGAAATTTTTTCCGACTATATCTGACCCTGGTGCTATTTCATTACCGGGCGTATTGAAAGACTGCAAAAAGAGTATGAGGTGGGCGTTCATTGGCGGGCCTTTCCCTTGCATCCTGAAACCCCTGAAGAGGGACAGCTGCTGGAAGATCTGTTCAGGACAAGTCCTGAGAAAATTGCCGGCATGGTCGAGCACCTGCGCAGAACGGCCCGGGACCTGGGTCTGCCTTTTGCCGCCAGGGCCAGGACCTATAACAGCAGGCTGGCGCAGGAACTCGGGCTCTGGGCGATGGAAAAGGGCTGTGGCGACGCCTTCCATAGGGCGGCCTTTACAGCCTATTTCGTAGATGGCCTGAATCTGGCAAAACATCAGGTGCTGCTCGATCTGGTGCGGGAGACAGGACTGCCGGCAGATGAGGCGGAGGTGGTTCTCTCCGGTCGAACCTATGCGGAGAAGGTGGACCGCGACTGGGCGGATTCCCGGTTCAAAGGAGTAACCGCCGTTCCGACCTTTATCATGGGGCGGCATAAACTGGTTGGCGCCCAGAGCTTTGAAAGCCTGGTCGAGCTGGTAAGCCTGAATGGTGTCTCCCGGAAAAACCCTAACGGTTAAGCCATTCAGAAGGCCCGAAAAGAAGGGTTATTTTTTTTCCCGGGCCTGTTGCTTTCTTTTTAGACCTTCCCACCAATCAAGGCGTTTTTTTACCTCTTTTTCAAAACCGAAGGGTGAGGGCGTGTAATAGATTCTCTCCTCCATCGTGTCCGGAAAGTATCTCTGGTAGCTGTAACTGTTCTCAAAATCATGGGAATACTGATAATCCCTGCCGTAGCCCAGATCCTTCATCAGCCTCGTCGGGGCATTGCGGATATGCAGCGGCGCCTTGTGGTGGCTGGTCTGCAAGGCATCTTTCTTGGCGGCATTATAGGCCACATACAGTGCATTGCTCTTCGGGGCGGTGGCCAGATAGACGGTGAGCTGGGCCAGGGCATTGTTTGCCTCCGGCATCCCCAGAAAATGCACGGCCTCCTTGGCGGCCATGGCCTGAACCAAGGCGGCCGGGTCGGCTAGTCCGACGTCTTCGCTGGCGAAGCGTGCCAGCCGCCGGACCAGATACATCGGGTCCTCTCCCGCCTCCAGCATCCGGGCCAGCCAGTAGAGGGCCGCCTGCGGGTCGCTGCCGCGCAGGGATTTATGCAGGGCTGAGATCAGGTTGTAATGCTCCTCGCCGTTCTTGTCGTAAAAAAGCGAACGCTGGGAGATTGATTTCAGGACGAAATCGGCATCAATGTCTTCACCGGCGGCGGCGGACCTGCAGACCATCTCCAGGAAATTGAGTCCCTTTCGCGCGTCTCCGCCGCTCCTTGCCGCCAGTTCCTGCATGGCCCTATCAGTAAAATGAAACGTCCCGGGCAGTATGGCCAAGGCGCGGCGCAGGATTTCAATGATTTTTTCTTCCTCAAGAGACTCAAGGACAAAGACATGACAGCGGGAGAGTAAGGCCGGGATGATCTCGAACGACGGGTTTTCCGTGGTCGCCCCGAAAAGGATGATGGCTCCCGATTCGACATAGGGCAGGAAGGCATCCTGTTGCGCCTTGTTGAAACGGTGGATCTCATCGACAAAGACGATGGTCTTCCGGCCCTCGGCCCGAAGCAGATAACTGGCCCGTTCCATCAGATCCTTTACCTCCTGGATCTTGGAGAGCACCGCGCTGAAGGAGCAGAAACCATGCCGGGTGTTTTTTTCGATAAGCCTGGCAATGGTGGTTTTCCCCGTGCCGGGAGGTCCCCAGAGAATGAAGGAGCTGTAGTCATCCCGATCTATCATATTGCGGAGCAGGGCGCCGTCCTGCAGAAGCGCCTCCTGTCCGAGAATATCGGCAATGGTCTGAGGCCTGACTTTTTCCGCCAGCGGAATATTGGAAGGTCTCTGCAAGGCGTCGATTATGTTGTTTTGTTTTGGCATCTTTTCCCGGTATTGCAGATTGTCAAGATGGATAATTTCCTTTGGAAACAATGAAATATATTTAGGATCAGTATACCAGAAAATTTCTCTGCTGTCATTTTTGTCCGTGGTGTAATTCCATCAAACATTGATGTATTCAATATAGATTATTTGATAAAATCTGGCCGATTGGTGTTGATCCACTGTGTCATATAGGTTAGGATTGGTCGGCGCGATTTTTAGAGGCGGATGGCATCCACCGAAGGGATACGTTGTTGGCAATTTATTGCTTCAAGGAAACGCTATCCTTCAATGAGAGGAACTCGATGTATATACTTTTTGGCATTCTGGGTGGAATACTGGGTTTGACCACCAACAAAGGCTGGGGCGTTGTCCTCTGCATCGTAGTCGGAATTTTGATTGCCGAGGTGTTATCCCAAAGGAAACGCCTTGCGGCCCTTGAGAGAATTTCCCGGACACTTCCCTCGCAATCGTCAGCTGAGGTCGATTCCATGCCGGGGCCTGTTGAGCCTATGGCTGTGGAGGGAGCGGAAGCCCTGGCGGGGCCAAAACTTTCTTTGGATATGGATGAGATTTTGCAAACAACTCCACCGGAGGCTTTGCCGCGCCAAGGCTCTGGATCAGGCGAGGTCCGATCAGGTGGTTTTCTTGACAATCTGGGAGACGGCGCGGCCAAGGCCGTATCAATACTTGCCCGTTTTTTTACCGGCGGCAATCTTGTGCTGAAGATTGGTGTCATAATCATCTTTTTTGGCGTTGCCTTTCTTCTCAAGTACGCCGCCCAACGCAACCTGATACCCATCGAATTCCGATTGATGGGGGTTGCCTTGGGGGGGCTTGTCCTCCTGGGAGGCGGATGGTGGCTGCGGCGGAGAACTCTTGGCTACGGGTTGATCCTGCAGGGCGGGGGGATAGGCATCCTCTATCTTGTCATCTATGCCGCGGCTAAACTGTATCATCTTCTGCCTGTCTCGTTTTCTCTTGCAGTCATGGTTGCCCTGGTGGTCTGCTCGAGTTTTCTGGCGGTTCTTCAGGAGTCGAAGTCACTTGCCGTAGCCGGAATTATCGGCGGTTTTCTTGCGCCTGTGTTGATGTCAACCGGCGGCGGCAGTCATGTCATGCTCTTCACGTACTATGCCCTGCTCAATATGGGCATTCTGGGAATTGCCTGGTTCAAGAGTTGGCGGGAACTTAATCTGCTGGGTTTTTTCTTCACCTTTGCCATTGCCACGCTCTGGGGAGTGACGGCCTATCATCCCGCCTTTTTTGTCAGCACCGAGCCCTTTCTTGGTTTTTACTTTCTCCTCTATGTTGCCGTTTCCGT
>JAJYAX010000216.1 GCA_021779275.1 Deltaproteobacteria bacterium
TGTCGGCTGCACTATTGACACTTTTTTTCAGTGTGATCTGTTATGGTTTATAGAGAACACGTGCACAACTACCGCTGCACCCGGCCGGAAAAAGAGAGGCGTGCCGGGCGAACAACCTTTCTCCGGTAAGGGGCATGTCGTGGTTTTTACATCATCAATAAAAAAGGATGTCCATCGGGCAAGCCTGGGCTCATAGAGCAACCCGGACATTCCCTGGCATTCCTCCTTTTCCTGCTTATCGTTTTCTCTGCAGGTCTAATGTGGCCTGGGTCGGTATAAACCGGAAGGAAGGGGACAGGCAGGTCTGTTCGATTCGCCCAATCGAGTTTGCCGGACCCACTTTCCTCCTATCCTCTTTGCTTCTCTGATGAGTGAATCCCTCTCCGATGTGGTCCTTACGCGTGCACGATGAAAAGGTGATGCCTCCTAAACGACAGGTCCATGTCACGTCTACATCCAGTCCCCTACCTCTCATTCTCGGCGTCTGGGCCTGCATAGTCGGGCTGTCGATTGTGTTCCTTGCTCTTGCGCGGGCCGATGCCGCCGCACTGCGGCCTCTCACTGTTCGGGTCGGGATGTATGAAGACAAACCGATGGCATATATCGATGATGCCGGGAAGAGAGCAGGTCTTTTCCCGGACGTGCTGGATTCCATCGCCTTAAAGGAAGGTTGGCGGCTTGACTATGTGTTCGGGTCCTATCGCCAATGTCTGGAACGTCTGGAGAAAAATGAGATCGATCTCATGGTTGATGCGGTTGCCTCGGACCCGCGGGGGCGCGGGTTCCTGTTTAACCAGGAGGCTGTTTTCGTGAACTGGGAGGGGATTTACTCAACCGGGAACACGACCATACGGACCCTCTCCGATCTTCGAGGAGGCAAAATTGCCTTTACGGCAGGAAACGCTCAGACGGGTGGCGCAGTCGGTATCCAAGACCTGATGGCCGGATTGAATATCCCCTGTACATTCGTCGGGGTAGGAAGCTCTGACGATGTCTTTGCGCTCCTCTCCCGACAGGAGGTGACAGCCGGAGTCGTCAGCAGGATATTCGGCACCCTGTTTGCCGAAAAGTATGGCGTCAAAAGAACCTCCATAATTTTTGGTAAGAGGGAATTGAAATTTGCGTTTAATAAGAAATCACCCCTCGCCTCCATATTGATGGCGGATATCGACCGCGAGCTGCTTGTACAGAAAGAAGACCTGAACTCGATGTATAACAGGGCGCTTTTTGTGTATCTCTCCGGCCTGCCAAGAGAGAGAATATTCTCCGATTCCCCGTAATCAGGTCCAGATCAGCCGGCCCCAGAGGGAGCCCTCCGAACCGAGATGTACCCGGCGAGGAATCAGTCCTTCGGTGAAATGATTTTCGTCTCGGGCAAGAGAGGAGATCTTGACATCGGCCTGCCGGTAGTGTTGTGTAAGGAATCTAATTCGTTATCGAACAACCTTCCGGGAGCTGTCGTGCACCGGATCAGGCCGTGGCCCCGGAGTCATGGAGATTCAGGGACCGGCCGCCGGCGCAAGACGTAAAGGGAATCCGATGTTTACATTTCTCCATACAGCGGACCTGCATCTGGACAGTCCCTTAAAGGGGCTTGAACTGCAGGAAGACGCCCCTCTGGCCGAGATTCGCGGGGCGACCAGGCGGGCATTCACCAATCTGATTGATTTCGCCATCGCGGAAGAGGTCGCCTTTGTGCTGATCGCGGGCGATCTCTATGATGGCGACTGGAAGGACTACAATACCGGGCTCTTTTTTGTCAGACAGATGGGTCGGCTGGACAAGGCCGGAATCAAGGTCTTTGTTGTCTCCGGCAATCACGATGCGGCCAGCCAGATCACGAAGAATATGCCGCTGCCCGGCAATGTGACGGTGTTTGCCGCCGACAGGCCGCAGTCCGTCCGCCTGGAGACCTATGGCGTTATTATCCATGGCCGGAGTTATACCTCTCGCGCCGTCAGCGAAAATCTGGCGGCGGGCTATCCCCTGCGCGACCCTCATTTCTTTAACATCGGACTTCTCCATACCTCGCTGACCGGCCGGGAGGGGCACGAATCGTATGCCCCCTGCACCCTGGATGATCTGAGATCAAAGGGCTATGACTACTGGGCGCTGGGGCATGTGCACCAGCGGGAGGTCGTCTTAGGCGATCCCCTGGTCCTCTTTCCCGGCAATCTTCAGGGCCGGCATATCAAGGAGACCGGGGCCAAGGGCGCCAGCCTGGTGACGGTCGCGGACGGCCGCATCGTAGGTGTTGCGCCTCGGGAATTCGATGTCCTGCGCTGGGCCGACTGCCGTGCGGATCTGTCGGACTGCGAGACCCGGGAGGCGGTGTATGCCTGCGTTCGACGGGCCATGGAGAAGGAGCAGGGCCTGGCCTCCGGCAGGTCTCTGGCCCTCAGGCTGCATCTGGAAGGAGGCTGCCCGCTGCACCGGGATCTGCATGCCAGGTCCCCGCACTGGGTGGAAGAGTTTCGGGGGATTGCCGCAGGTCTTGGCGATATCTGGCTGGAAAAGGTCAAATTCCGCACCAGGGCCCGGATCGATGCCGAGGAGAATGCGTGTCCCGACAGCCCCTTGGCGGGTCTTCTCAGGGCGGTGGACGGCCTGGAGGCGGGCGACAATGCCCTTACAGCCTGGGCGCCGGAGCTGGCCGGTCTGAAGACAAAAATGCCGGTGGACCTGCTGGGGCCGGATTCCGTCTTCGCGCGTTCCGCCGGGGACCTGGCCGAACTGCGGGAAGAGGTGAAGGAACTCCTGATCGCCAGACTGCAGGGAGGCGCGCCATGAAGATCAAGCGCCTGGATCTCAAGGCCTTCGGCCCCTTTGCCGGCCGGACCATTGTCTTTGACTCACGCCAACCGGGCCTGCACATCATCTTCGGCGCCAACGAGGCGGGGAAAAGCAGTTCGCTCAGGGCGCTGAAGGCCCTGCTCTACGGCTTTCCCGAGAGGACCTCCGATAACTTCCGGCATGCCAACGATCAGCTCCTGGTCGGCGGCTGCCTGGAAGGAGCGGCGGGGCAGGAGCTGGCCTTCTATCGCCGGAAGAGACGAAAGGCCGACCTGCTTGATCTGGACGGCAACCCCCTGCCTGCCGACACCCTGGCCGCCTTTCTGCACGGTGTTGAATCGAGCCTTTTTGAATCGCTCTACGGTATCGATCATCCGGCCCTGGTGGCGGGCGGCAGGGATATCCTGGACCAGAAAGGCGAGTTGGGCCAGGCCCTGTTTGCGGCCGGCACCGGGATCTCTTCTTTAAAGAAGATCCTGGATTCCCTGGAGGCGGAGGCAGGCGAGCTGTATAAGGATCGCGGCAGCAAGCAGGCGATCAACCAGGCCATCAGAGACTACCAGGCCCTGAAAAAGAGCCTGCGGGAGGCCTGCGTCCTCCCCGGTGTCTGGAAGGAACACCAGCGGCGCTTAGCCTGCGCCGAGGCCAGGCATGCCGCTCTCGAGCAGGAGAGCCTGCGGGCAAATGCCGAGGTGCACCGGCTCACCCGGCTGCACCGGGCCATCCCGGAGCTGGCGAGGCTGACCAACCTGCGGCGGCAGCTGCAGGATCTGGGCGCGGTCGTCCTGCTGCCGCCGGAATTCCAGGAGAGACTGCGGCAGGTCGAGCAGGGCATCCGCGAGACCACCCTGCAGATTGAAAAGGATAAAGATCGCCTCGAACGGCTGGGGGCGCAGCAGGAAGGGATTGCGGTGCATCCGGCCCTCCTTGCCGCAGCGCTGAGCATTGAGGATCTGCACCAGCGGTTGGACAGATACCGCAAGGACGGTAAGGACCGGCTCAAACTGGACGGCATGCGAATCGCCCATCGCCGGGACGCGGCCGCCCTGATTGAGGGGATAGGAGGCAACCTGAGCCTGAAGGATATTGACATCCTGCGGTTGGTGCTGGGGAAGAAGGGGACCATTCAGGCCTTGAGCTCCCGCCACGAGGCGGTGAACCAGCGGGCCTCCCAGGCCGGCAGGCAGAGGAAAGATGCGGAGGAGGAACTGGTCGAGATTGCCGGGGCTATGGCCCGGCAGCCGGCCGGAAGAGAGGAGGCGGGGCTGGCCAGGGCCATCAAACCGGCGCAGATCGCAGGCGATCTCGACCGGCAGATCGCGGATGTCTCCCGGGAGATTGCCGCAGGCAGGAAGACCTGTGCGGTGGAGCTTGCCCGCCTGGGCCTGTGGGCAGGCGGGCTTGAGCAATTGCCGGCCCTGGCCCTGCCTCTTTTGGAGACGGTGCGGGGCTTTGAGACCGCCTGGAGTGAATTGGACAAAGAGCGGCGGCAACTGAGTGACAACCGGCGCAAGGCCATGGAGGAGTTGCAGGCGGCCCGGACCGAGAGCCGGGAGATCGTCCATGGGGGGCTGGTTCCCTCGGAGCGGGACCTGGATGATTGCCGCCA
>JAJYAX010000217.1 GCA_021779275.1 Deltaproteobacteria bacterium
CGCTGAGGATCCTCTCGCCGGCTCCGTCCCGGACCACCAGCTCCCGGGAAATCTCGGAGGTGGTGTCCATGGGCATGGAGAGGGCCTGATCGATCATCTGGCTGAGTGTCTCGTCGCTGATGCATTCACAGACATTATGCCCGATCACGCTTTCTCCATGGTGCCCGATCATATGCAAAAAGGCAGGGTTTACCAGCACGATGCGTTTCTTATCATCGGTGGTCATCACGCCATCCGTCAGACGATTGACCACCATCCGCAACCTGGACCTGCTGTCGGCAATATCCTGCAGGGCGCTGGTGTATTTGATAGCCTTGGCGACCACCGCCCGCAGCTGCTGGGGATCAAAGGGTTTGGGGATGAAATCGAAGGCCCCTTTCTTCATGGCCTCGATGGAGTGTTCGATGGTCGCATAGCCGGTGATGACGATGACCACGGTATCCGGGTGGATATCCCGGACCCGGGCCAGGACATCGAAGCCGGAGATCGCAGGCATCATCAGATCAAGCAGGATGATATCAAAATGCTTCTCCTCGATCATCCGCAGGCCCTGCTCCCCGTCAGGGGCTATCGCCACCTCATACCCGAGATCCGAGAGAACCATCTGACAACCCTCTCTGATCCGCTCCTCATCATCGACCACAAGGATCCGGGGAATAAAAATAGTCTTCGTTGCTGCTACGTCGGTCATTTCTCTCTCTTTCCTTTATTATCCAATCGATAAGAACAGAACATCTTTCGGCATTTGTGCAGAGGGCAACTCCAGCATGATGCTGGTGCCTTCAGGTCCGGTCGTTTTCACGGAGATACGTCCCTGATTTTCTTCCATTATTCCATAGGCCATGCTCAATCCGAGCCCGGTCCCCTTACCAAGCTCTTTGGTCGTGAAAAACGGATCGAAGACCTTGGAGATATGCTCCTCGGGTATCCCGGATCCGGTATCGACGACCTCAAGAAAGGCCTTTTCCCGCGCCTCGTCCTGATAGACCCTGAAGGTCAGGGTTCCGGTCCCCTCCATGGCGTCCAGGGCGTTTATGATCAGGTTGATCACGATCTGGCAGAGTTGATTCATGTCCGCATTGATAAAGATCGGACGCTCGGACAGTTCTTTCACCACCGTAACATTCATAAAGAGTTTCTGGTCATGAATGAGCCGCAGGCTCTCCTCGACCAGCGTGTTCAGCTGAAACACCTTCTTGGACGGGTTCGTCTGCCGGCTGTAGGCGAGAAGATTCTTGACGATCTCCTTACACCGTCCCGCATCTTCCAGGACATAATCCAGATGCTTTCGCAAGGGATGATCCTTTTCCAGCTTTTCCTGCATCAGATTGCCATAGAGCAGGATGCTGGTCAGCGGATTATTGATCTCATGGGCCACACCGGCCGCCAGTCTCCCCAGTGACGCCATCTTCTCGGACTGTATAAGCTGGCTCTGGGTCTCCATCAACTTCTTTTCCACGGCCTGCTTTTCCCGGAGATCATTGAAAATCGCCGCCGTCGCCGCCTCTTTTTTATCCTCATAGATGATGGCGGCTGTCATCTCCACCGGGACCTCTACACCACTTTTGGTGACAATATGAACGTTGGTCAACGGCAGTTTTCCCCTTCCCCCCAGATTTTCATCCCGGAGTTTTTTCATGATCTCCCGGGCCACTCCCTGCGGGTAAAAATCCTCGATATTCAATTTCGTGGTGTTTTCGGCCGAATATTCGAAGAGTTCCTCGGCCGCATGGTTCATCAGGATAATAGTCCCGCTCCGGTCCGCGGCAATGATCGCCTGAACGGAACTCTGCACCACCTTGTCGATCAATTCCCAGACACCGCTGTACATCTTCTCCAGTGTCTTTATCCGGGTGACATCGCGAAAGCTCTCGATAACATATTTAACCTCGCCATCATCGCCCAGGATCGGAGAGAAGACCCGGTCTTCCCAGCGTTCCGAACCATCGGGGTCCTTGATCTTCATAAGGACAGATTGAGCTGTTTTCAAACTGATGGTCTTCGTTAACGGGCATTCTTTTTCGGAGCAGGGGAAGTACAGATAGGAAAAATGCCTGCGAAAGATCTCTTTGCAGGTTCTGCCTACAACACCAGGCAGCTTTGCATTGATCTGTTTGAGAAAGATCTCATTGGCGGCAATGATGGTCTTGTCGGGCCTCAGAATGAGCGTAGGAAAAGACATGGAGTCAAATACCCTGAGTCTCCAGTCAATATCTTTTTCAATGAGTACCATCTGTTACGAACCATCAACCTGTGGAATAATAAATGTCTCCGCCAGAAGCCGCGCGGCAGGCCCCGCCTTTTTTTCCGGAAGAACGACATAGACACTGGTGCCGGTGCAACCAACCGCCAGAAGCGGGAAATCGGCCTTCTTCAAGGCCGCGAAGGCGGCCTCCGCGATACCATAACGATCCTGGAAGTGCGGACCATGAAAAGAAATCAACTCGACGGGAAAGTCAATATGAAAAGATGTTGCGGTATCATTTTGCATGGCTTCCTCTATCCGTCGTCTCTGGAAATTCCCTGATTTTTCGTCAAAGACAAGGCAGCATTTCAAGAGACCCTTTCCTGCTTCCTGAAAAAAGACCAGCTCAAAGGTCCCATGATCCTCAGCCATCACCTTAATCATTTCTGCCCAGTTTTCCAGGCGCTCCCCTGGAAAGATAAGGGTGAAGAGGGATAATCCGAGCCCTTCCGTGAACCCGTATATCCGGACCTTGGACTCCCAGTATACTGCGGCTGTTTCCAGCATAATGCCTCCGGCGACCCGTAAATGCTTACTGCCCGGCTGTCTTCAGATCAAGCTCCGGGCGAAACGGGGCGTGATTGACCGGAAGGTCCAGTATTTTTTCCAATTCTTCGACAGCCCGATCAAGAAACCGGTATTCCGTGTTGATTGCAAGAGAAGAGAGGGAGGTGCAGACGGCGTGTACCGGGATGCCGGCCTTGGCCAGGGCATTGAGCACTTCTCCCAGCAGGACAAAACTATGGCGATGGGGAAAGAGGGTAATGGTCCCGACCGGGGCAAGTATCTCGACCCGATGACCGGCTCCCGCCTCCGCGTCCACCATCTGTTTGACACGGGGAAAATCATCGGCGGAAACGCAGAAACTGCCTATGATATCGGTCTTCGCATCGTCCGTCAAACAGCTCAGGCAGAGGAAGGTCACATTAACCCGCTCCCGGGCCATGCGCCGCAGGACAGAGGTCAAGGGAAGACCAGCCGCCATGCCGCTGAACAGGTTGAATTGCACCAGTTCCGGACTCAGCTTTATCCCTCCGATCATGATCTTCTTTCCTGAACAGGCGTCATGCATGAATAGTTGGCCCAACGCAGAGTGAACCGGTCTCTCGAAGGGGAGCGAGAGACCGGTTTCGGGTTTACTGCAGATTGTCTTTGACGATTTCCATGAGCTTATCCAGATCAATGGGCTTCGGGACAAAATCATCGGCCAGGGTGGTTTTTCCGCCCATATGGGTATAGTTGGTCGAATTGATCGCATCGGCGACAGCCGTCAGTAGGACCACGATAATACCTTTATACTCCTCTGAATTCTTCAGTTCATTACAGAGTGTGTATCCGTCTTTCCGCGGCATCATCACGTCAAGGATGATCAGCGCCGGGCGTTCCTTTTTGATCTCGTCCAGGGCCTCCAGCCCGTCATAGGCCTTGGCTACCCGGAATTTCTCGCTCTCAAGCTTCATAGCAAGAGATTCGACCAGATCCGGATCATCATCTACTACCAGAATAAGTTTCTTGTCGCTCATATGTCAATTCCTCCTTGTACACCTTTGAGTTTTTCTGTTCAGTCATTTTATAGTTGCGGCCGGGGAAGGAGTCCGGCCCGTTCGACAATCTCTTTGACCTTTTCTTCCCAGTCGATGGCCATGATATGGATTCCGGAGACGCCTTCAATTTTTTTCAGCCGATCAATGGTCTCTATGCAGATTTTGATTCCCTCTTCCGGCTGCTGCTCTTTCGGAACCGCCCCCATCCTGTCTACCAACTCTTGCGGGACGTCCATTCCGGGCACCTTGTTTTTCATATACCGGGCGGCACCCACCGACTTCATCGGGGTCACGCCGGCCAGGATATACACCTGCTTATGCAGTCCACGGGCGCAGACAATCTCCATCCATTTCTCGAACTTATCGACGTTGAAGATACACTGGGTCTGGATGAAATCGGCACCGGCCGCAACCTTTTTGGCCAGCCGCAGGACACGCAGCTCAAAGGGATCCGCAAAGGGGTTGGCTGCCGCCCCGATGAACATCTTGGGCGGTCCCTTGATATCGGCTCCACCCTGGAACTTGCCCTCATCCCGCATGGCCTTGACCATCTGGATGAGCTGGATGGAATCCAGATCATGGACATTGGCCGCCATGGGATGATCGCCGAACT
>JAJYAX010000003.1 GCA_021779275.1 Deltaproteobacteria bacterium
ATCGGACATACATTGAGTGGCGTAATATCAGTTAGAAGGACATTTTGCACATGAGGTGGCATAATCAGCGACCCATGGTTCTTTGAAAATTAAACCGATTATGTTTGAATCTGAAAGTAATTGGAACAAGAATAAGTTGACCTCCTTGTATTTTGTTACTACGATAATACTATGGATATTGAATTCGACCAGGAAAAATGAGATAAAACTTTGCAGAAACGCTGACTTGATTATGCAAGAGCGGGCGAAATCCTGGCCGGTCCTATAATGACTGAAAGAGACATCAGAATCAACTATGGTGAAAGCCGTTTTATGACCCTCGGTTATCTTGATGGCCGGATGGTTGTTCTGGTCAGGACACCCCGCGGCAACAACCGCCGGATTATTTCGATGAGGTATGCCAATGAGCGCGAAAAAAATAAATACGAAAAGTACTTGGGTTGATCCGGATGACGCACCGGAATTAACTGACGATTTTTTTAAAAATGCCACAACGATGATCGGTGACAAGGTTGGTTCCAAGGACGAATACAGGAAAGCCGTTAAAAAAGCACTGCGTGGCCGTCCGCCGGGAACAAGCGTGAAGAAATCCACAACGGTCCGTTTCGACAACGACATTCTTGATTCTTTCAGGAGCACGGGAAAAGGTTGGCAGACCAGGATGAACAATGCGCTGAGAGACTGGCTGAAAGAGAATAAACCGATATGAAGTACTTTCCTGTCCGATGACAGAACCTTATGAAGTTGAGAGATCTAGGTTTCGACCAATGGTTTGAGACGCATACCGGAGAGTTGCATCAGGCGGGACGCGGCATTGCCCGCATATCGGCTGTCGACCGCGGCTCATACCTCATCAGAAATGCAACCAGAGAAATCCCGGCCGAACTCGCGGGAAGGCTTGCCTATCAGATTGGAAACCCCGTTGACCTGCCCTGTGTCGGAGATTGGGTGACGGTGCAATACTACAACGATGACATGGCGGCAATAATCCACGAGGTTTTTCCTCGAAAGACCTTCCTGCGCCGCAAGACCGCCGGAGAAAGCGTCGATTTCCAGATGATTGCGGCCAACATAGATAGTGCTCTCATTGTTCAATCGTGCCATTTTGATTTCAACCCGCGACGACTGGATCGGTATCTGGTAATGGCTGCCGATGGAAATGTAGAGCCGATTGTTATCCTGACGAAGACGGATTTGATTCCTTCCGATGAACTGGAACAGAAGCTTGCGATCACCAGAGCAACCGCGATTGCGGCCAGGGTCCTTGCGTTGAGCAATATCAGCGGTAGCGGGTTTGACGAGTTTGAAGAGATGCTGGTCCCGGGAAGAACCTACTGCCTGCTTGGTTCATCGGGGGTTGGAAAGACGACACTCATCAATCGCCTGATCGGTCAGGACGCTTTTGATACACAGGCCGTCAGCGGAACCGGCGAAGGCACCCATACGACTGTGCGCAGACAGCTCATCATTCTCGGCCAAGGCTCCATGTTGGTTGATACGCCTGGTATGCGAGAGCTTGGCCTGCTTGGTGCCGGTGATGGGTTCAGCCAGGGCTTTGAAGATATTCTCCTCCTTGCCGCAGGCTGTCGCTATGCGAATTGCAGTCACGAACACGAGTCGGGCTGTGCCGTCCGCACCGCAGTCCGAAGCGGTGCATTGAATAAGGATCGCTATTCCAGCTATATAAAGCTCAGGCGGGAGTCCGAGTTCCACGAGATGTCGTACCTGGACAAACGGAAAAAGGACAGGGCCTTCGGACGCTTCATGAAATCGGCTAAGAAACGGATAAGGGACTAAGTCCTGCCCGCCGCTTCTCTCCGGGCAGGAAGAGTTTTTAGATTATTTTTTGCCAACCAGGCCTACCAGTTGGTAAGATGCTGAATTCCAGGTTAAACCTTCAAGGACTCACCGATGACACTCGCCACTCTTTTTCTGTATATTGTCACCTGCCTGGCCGTGACGGTTACCCCAGGCCCCACTATGTTGCTGGCACTGGCAAACGGGACTTCCCGGAGCTGGCGGATAGCCGGTATGGGTATTCTCGGCGCCGCGCTCTCCGATCTTCTGCTTATCGGTGCGGTCTCCGTTGGCCTGGGGGCGCTGTTAGCCGCATCCGAGGCCGTATTCTCCACCGTTAAATGGGTAGGCGTTCTCTATCTCGTCTGGCTTGCCGTCCAATTGTGGCGTAGTCAACCCGCCGCGCTTACGACCAACAATGGCGCCTCATCTACTGCTGCAACGGCCTTTTCCCGCAGCCTTCTGGTGTCGCTCTCCAATCCAAAGGGGCTGCTGTTTTTCTCCGCCTTTCTGCCCCAATTCATCAACACAGCGGAACCGCAGGCCCTGCAATATATAACCCTGGCGCTTCTTACCGCGGCCTTGGATAGTGTCGTCATGGCCTGCTATGCCACCGGCGGCGCCCAGGCAGCCCGGTTTCTTACCGTCAAGGGTCTACGGAGTCTGAACCGGGCCTGTGCGTCTGCCTTGCTCTCGCTCGCCCTCTTCCTGGCGCTGTACCGCAGAGCAAATAGATAACCGGTAAGCGTTGAATATGTAAACGTAATAAAGGACGATATCGTGCGGAATCGGAATCAATTCTGGGGGGAGACCACGGCTTTTCTGGCGCTCTTTCTGGACAATCTCGGCGTGCTGGTCTTTTTAAGCTCCATCCTGATCTTCACCTTTAACTTTCCTGCCGAAATTATCTTCAGGCATATGATCCCCGGGACGGCTCTGGGGGTTCTCTGCGGCGATCTGGTCTATACCTGGATGGCCTTGCGGCTCCGGAAGGCGACGGGACGGACGGATGTTACCGCAATGCCGCTGGGACTGGACACGCCTTCGACCATCGGACTGGCCTATGCTGTCCTGGGGCCTGCGTATCTGGCGACCCATGACGCCCAGCTGACCTGGCAGATCGGCATGGCCACGCTTTTTATGATCGGCATGGTCAAGCTGATCACCTCATTTTTCGGTTCATGGGTGCAGCGGGTCATTCCGACCGCCGGCCTGCTGGGCTCCATCGCCGGGGTCGGCCTGTTGCTGCTCGGTTTCCTGCCCCTGGTCGAGACCTTTAATGAAAGTATTGTCGGCCTGGTGGCCCTCGGTCTGATCTTTTCAGTTCTCTTGGGGCGCATGGAGCTCCCCTGGCGGCTGCCGGGCGTCCTGATGGCGGTGCTGATCGGGACGGCGCTGCATTTTGTCCTTGGTTTCGCCGGTCTTCTGCCCGAGTTTCACAAACCGTCTCTGCATCTGTCTCTGTGCATTCCGGTCTTCTCCATTGATTTTCTGACAAGCCTGCCGCGCAGTTTCCAGTACCTGCCCATCGCCATTCCCTTCGGCCTCATGACCATCATCGGCGGGATCAACAACACCGAAAGCGCCCGTCTGGCGGGTGATGACTACAAGACCCGGGATATCCTGCTGACCGAGGCCTTCACCTCCCTTATCGCCGCCTTCTTCGGGGGTGTGGCGCAGACCACGCCCTATATCGGGCATCCGGCCTATAAGAAGATGGGCGCCACCTACTGGTATACCCTGATGACAGGACTGCTGGTCGGCCTCGGCTGCATGGCCGGCCTGATGACGGTCGTGGTTGAGATTATTCCCCGGGCGGTCCTGGCGCCGATCTTTATCTTTATCGGGTTCGAGATAGTCAGTCAGGCCTACAGGGAGTCGCCGGCGCGGCATTCACCGGCGGTCAGTTTCAGCTTCCTGCCGGTGGTTGCCAATCTGATCATGATCTTTCTGGGCCAATTCATAACGGCTATGAGCGGCTCTTCCGGGACGCTACCCGTGCGGCTTCAGACCCTGCTGCAATCGCTCACTCTTCTGAGCAACGGATTCATTGTGACGGCCCTGCTCTGGGGGAGCATGCTCGCCTTTCTGATCGATCAAAAATCACGGCATGCCGCTCTTTCTGCCCTTATCTGCGGGATCTTTTCCCTCTTCGGGATCATCCACTCGGTGCTGCCGTCAGGAGAGGTCTACCTGCCCTGGAAGATCCCGTCCCACCTGCCCTCTACCATCGCCCTGGCGTACCTGGCGATGTCGGGTATCTTTTTGGTGGTTAAGGGCAGGGCCTCGGACTGACTGGGCCGGAGAAGGCAAATCCGCCCCATTTATGTTTTCATACGCAGAGTTTTTGATCTAACCGTCTTCCGGACCATGCCTGTTCTTCCATTTACGTTAAGGGGAGAAACATATTTTTTTTATCTCCTTCCTCTGGTAGATTAAGGGAACATACAGAGGAGGCATCACACATGACAACCACAGTAAGTTTGAGTGAATTTGAATCAAAACAGCTTCTGGCTGGGTTTGGTATTCCGGTGGTAACGGAAATTCTAGCCAAAGACGGTGAAGAGGCGGTTCGAGCTGCAATAGAGCTGAATTTTCCAGTTGTAGTAAAGGGCCATGGGGCAAAACTGACCCATAAAAGTGATCGAGGATTAGTGCGCCTGGGCCTGTCCGATGCCGTGCAGGTCCGGGAAGCGGCGCAGGCGGTCCTTGCGTCGGCAGGCAGTGATCTGGAAGGCTATCTTATCCAGCCCATGCTGAACGGCAAGCGCGAGTTTGTCGCAGGTCTGATGCGTGACCCCGTGTTTGGACCGATTGTGATGTTCGGACTAGGCGGTGTGTTTACCGAGGCCTTGGATGATGCGGTATTCAGGGCTGTACCCATCGATGAGAGAGAAGCCGAAACCATGCTTGACGAGATAAAGGCCTCAAAACTTTTAGGGGCATTTCGCGGTGAGCAGGCGGCGGATAGAAGTGCCCTGGTTGATTGTCTTTTAGGGCTCTCGAGACTTGCAGTTGAGCGGCCGGATGTCGCCGAGGTTGATATTAATCCATTGCTTGTCGGCCCGGATGGCCGGGTCACTGCCGTTGACGGGCTGGTCGTGTTAAAAGAGGAGACGATCAGGAAACATCGGCCCGTTGTGTCCCCCGATCTCATCGGCGACATTTTTCATCCCGGGTCAATTGCCTTTATTGGTGCATCGAGTGTATTCGGCAAATGGGGGCAGTCATTACCTGCCAACCTTTTGGCCCATGGATACAAGGGAGATGTCTATCTGATTAACTCCAAGGGGGGAACGCAGTGGGGAAGACCTGTCTATAAAAACATATCCGAGGCGCCGGGACCCGTTGATCTGGCCGTTGTGACTATCCCTGCCGCCCTGGTCCGCGGTTTGATAAAAGATTTGCAGCAAAAGGGAGTAAAGTCCGTTTTGCTGATATCCTCCGGCTTTTCCGAGACAGGAGAAGACGGCAGACTTTTAGAAAATCAGCTTCTCCATGATGCGCGTGAGGCTGGAATCGTCTTTCTCGGACCCAATACCATGGGTATCCAGAATCCCCATGCCAACATCATCCTGACCGGAGTCCATGTGGCGCCGAAACCGGGCAGCACCGCGCTTATATCGCAATCAGGCAATATGGGCGTTCAGCTGCTCAGTTTCGCCGATTCCCAGGGCCTAGGAATCAGAGCCTTCGGCGGCAGCGGAAACGAGGCGATGGTGGCCATTGAGGATTTTATGGAGGCCTTTGAGGTGGACGAACTGACCAGGACGGTTCTTCTCTATCTTGAGAGTGTCAAGGACGGGAAAAGATTTTTCGCATCGGCGCGCAGAGTAGGCAGGAAGAAACCCGTCATCGTCCTGAAAGGCGGGAGAACCGAAGCCGGGGACCGGGCGGCGGCAAGCCATACCGGGGCAATGGCGGCGGACTTCAGGTTGTTTGAGGCGCTTTGCCGTCAATCCGGGGTGGTCAGCGTCCATCAACCGGCGGAGATGCTGGACGCCTCGATGGTGTTTTCTTCCCTGCCGATGCCTCATGGCCGCAGGGTTGCAATAATGACCCTTGGCGGAGGATGGGGGGTTGTCACAAGTGATCTATGCAGTGACCAGAACCTGCTTGTAGAGCCGCTCAGCAATGAAATAGTAGCCCAACTCGATAAAATGCTCCCACCCTACTGGAGTCGCACCAACCCTGTTGACCTGGTTGGCGAAAATGACCTGGAGCTCCCGATGAAGGCCATTGAGGTCTTGGCGGCCTGGGACGGTTGCGACGCTATCATCCATCTGGGAATTTCGGGACGGGAATATCTTTTAGAGACAATGCTGGAATCCACTGCCGTAGTAGACGCTGAAATTGATCCGGAAGAGTCCCGGAAAATTCTGCAAGGGCTGGACAAATGGGGGCATCAGTATATCAGGCATACGGTTGCGTTGATGGAGAGGTATGGAAAGCCGATTCTTGGTGTAACCCTGACTGTTGACCCGACAAAACCTGCGATTTATGAGGTTGAAAACTCAAAATACAACGGAGTTTTCTTCACCAGTCCCGAGCGAGCCGTTACGGCATTGGGACATATGTGTGAATATCGTGACTTTCTGGAAAGAGAGTCTGCACGAGACAACTGCAATGAACCGGCAAGGCTACGAACTCGCCCCTGATCTTTCTTGCCAGTGTTCTTCCGTCCTGCTTTTGCTTGGGGGTTTGAGAGATAAGGGCAAGTGTGCTATGATCCGGGGAACGGAGGATTTCCTGCATCCCCTGTCGAAACAGTCCTGTCGCCTGGAGAAATATCGAAAACTCTGAAGGGAAGAAGCTATGTTTTTTAAAAAGAAGGTTGAAAAGGCTGAGGAATTACCCCCAAACGCGACAGAGAGCCAAACTCCCCTGGACAAGCTTCGTTCCCGGATAGAAGAGGCCAAGCTTCCTGACAATGTCTCTGAGGCAGTCTCCAGGGAGATTGAAAAACTCGAGAAAACCGATCCCTCCGTGGCCGAGTATTCCGTGGGCTTCAACTATATTGAACTGGTGCTCTCTCTGCCCTGGAATGTGTCCTCACAGAGCAAACTGGAATTGGCCAGGGCTCAGACCCTTCTCGATACCCGGCACTACGGTCTTTCCCAGATCAAACAGCGTATCCTTGAGTTTCTTGCCGCCAAGACCATGTGCGGCAAGGCTAGTCAGACCATTCTGATTGTCGACGATGAAGAGATTGCCCGCACCAATATGGAGCATGTCTTAAAAAAGGACGGATATAGCTGCCACTGCGCCAATAATGGTGTTGAGGCCCTGGCGGTTCTGGCCAAAGAGGATATTGATCTGGTTATCTCCGATCTGAAGATGGATCGAATGGATGGCATTGAACTTCTGCAGCAGATCAACCGGGTCTCGCCGGAGATACCCGTCATCATGGTCACAGGCTTTGCCACGGTGAGTTCCGCCGTTGAGGCGCTGAAGAAAGGTGCGGCGCATTATCTCGGCAAGCCCGTCAATCTCGATGAGTTGCGCAAGACCGTCAAGGACGTCCTGGAAAAGAAGATCTTCGTGGAGATGGGGAAGGGTCCCATCCTGTGTTTTACCGGGCCTCCGGGGACGGGGAAGACCTCCGTCGGCCGGGCTATCGCCGATGCCCTGCAACGTCAGTTCGTCCGTATCTCCATGGCGGGTCTCAGGGATGAGGCCGAACTGCGCGGACACCGGCGGACCTATGTCGGCGCCCTGCCGGGCCGGATTATCAATGAACTTAGACGGGTCGGAACGAATAATCCTGTCTTCATGCTGGATGAGATAGATAAAATCGGCCAGGATTTTCGCGGCGATCCTGCCTCCGTGCTGTTGGAGGTCCTGGATCCGGAGCAGAATGTCCGTTTTACCGACCACTATTTGGATGTCCCCTTCGACCTTTCCCGGATTATGTTCATCGCAACGGCCAACGATATCTCGAAAATTCCGGGACCCTTGCTGGATCGCATGGAGCGCATTGAATTTGCAGGCTACACGGAAAAGGAAAAACTGAATATCGCCCAGCAGTTCATTCTCCCCCGGCAATGCAAGGCGGCGGGGCTCCCCCGCGCCTCGGTTCATTTTGCTCCCGAGGCCGTAACGCGGGTGATCTCGGACTATACCAGGGAGTCGGGTCTGCGGAACCTGGAGAGGGAACTTGCCGATATATGCCGGAAAATTGCGTTGCTCTTCCTGCAATCGGAGAACTACGATCAGGTGGTGGAGATCGACGCCGACACCGTTACCCGCTTCCTCGGTCCCCGGAAATTTATCCGGGAGGCGGCGGAGGCGGAGAGTCAGATCGGCATCGCCACGGGTCTGGTCTGGGCCGAGACGGGCGGCGAAATCATCAGTGTCGAGACGGCCCTGATGCCCGGTTCGGGAACGCTTATCCTGACGGGCTCCCTTGGTGATGTCCTGCAGGAATCGGCACGGACCGTGCTGAGTTTTATCCGGAGCAGGACCGTGGAATTCGGGGTCACCGAGGACTTTTTTAAGAGTTCCGATATTCATATCCATTTTCCTTCGGGGGCGATTCCCAAGGACGGACCGTCGGCCGGCATCACCATTTTCACGGCGCTGCTCTCGCTGCTTACCCGGCGTCCGGCCCGCCGGGATGTGGCCCTGACCGGGGAGATGACCCTGAGCGGCCGTATTCTTCCCATCAGCGGCATCAGGGAAAAAATCCTGGCCGCAAAACGGGCGGGTGTGCGGTGCGTCTTGTTGCCGCAGGCCAACAGGGATGTGGTGGAGTCCCTGGACGCCGATGTCACTGAGGGTATCGACGTGGCGCTGGTGAACAATGCGGATGAGGTGGTAAACCGGGTCCTGGAGAAGAGAGCGTAGACCATGATCACGCCGGCGCCCGGAATTTCTGGGAAAATCTTTGCGATAGGCGACATCCACGGCTGCAATGCCAGACTTGTCGCCCTCCTGGATCGTCTGCCTCTGGACAGGGAGGCAGATACGCTGGTTTTTCTTGGCGATTATATTAATCGAGGCCCGGATTCCCGGCAGGTGCTGGACACCCTTCTGCGTGTCCGGGCAACCTGCAGGCATGTGGTATTTCTCAAGGGAAACCACGAACAGGTCCTGTTGGACTACGCGGCGACAGGGGATGTGGAGAGCCTGCATTTGTTGCGCACCATGGGGGTTGAGGCCACCGTGGCAAGCTATGGCTCTTCCGTGCGGGGGCTCCTGCGGCTGGCCTGTATCCCGCCGGATCATCAGGAATTTTTACAGAATCTTGAGTTTTCCTATTGTGCCGGCAATTATCTTTTCACCCATGCGGATATGGATGAAGACAAGCTTGCCCTGGCGAAATCCCACAGGGACGCCTCGGTGTCGCAGCGGTATGCGGAGGCCGGTCTTCTGGCCAGCAGGCGGCTGGCCCGGGAAGACATCTGTTTGATGGGACCTACCGTCGTTTTCGGTCACATGCCCTTCGAAACCCCGCTGGTCATGCCTGATCGCATCGGCATTGATACCGGGGCCGTCTATGGTAATGTCTTGACCGCAGTGGAGCTGCCCGAAAGAGTTTTCTATCATGCCTGAGATACCCGTCGTTATTGCCGGATCTCCTCTTCCTCTTCCATTATGACGCGGGTGTCAAAACGTCCGGCAAGAAAGGACCTAGCCAGGAGCAGGGGGGTCTCATCGTTGGTCATGACCCCATCCAGGAAGCGGCTGAAACCAAGCAGTCTGCCCACCATGATCAATCGCTCGTAGACGACCTCTTTTGTCGCCCCGGTAAGAGAGGCCGTAATCAGATCACCGGCCACCGTGGTATAAAAGCCATTCCTCTCAAAGACATGGCGGAGGAAGATCGCCCGTCTGTGACCGCGCGCAAGTCCGGCCCCTCCGCCTTTAAAACGGAAGCGGATATAGTTGGCGTGCGAGTCCTTGCCGCAGACGGTGTCGAGCATGGCGAAATGGAATTCCACCCGGGCGTTGAGATTGAGATAGTCGCGGGCGGCCAGGGCGTAGTTGAACGACCCTGCCGGGCGGGGGCCCCGGTCGGCAAACATGGTCCGGGACATGATCTCCGGCAGGGCATTCGCATCCGGACCGGAATGCCAATTCAGCCCCGGCGTGGTCAATCCTTCACAGAGTGCGATCAGCGGCAGGGAAAGAACATCCTTCCTGCTTAAGGGGTTCTGCAGTGCCAGCCGCTGCCTGAGTGAGGTCTTCTCAATCGTGCGCGTTCCACCTCCCACATCTATGACCAGAAAGGAGAAGGGCACGCCGATGTCCAGAGGCCGCAGCAGGCCTCCGGCCTCTTCCATTATGATATCTCCGGCATCGAACATGGCGAGCACGGCCATCTCATGGGTATACCGCACGATATCGTGGATGGACTGGCATTCCATGCGGGAAAATGTCGGACCGTAGGCATCGGTCAGATTGAGCGGGACAATCATTTTTCGCAGTTTCTGCCGTTCGGGAGGAACAACGGTGTGTCTCACGCCCGGGGGCGAGGGAGAATCCTGCGCCATCCTGCCCGCCTGTTCCACATGCGCCTGGGTGACGGCCGCCCGGATCGATTCAGGGGCCTCCAGAATCATCCCCTGATCGGCATCGACAATGACCCATTGCCCGTCGGAGAGACAGGACAGGGCCGTCTGGGCGCCGGTAATCATCGGCACCCCGTATTCACGGGCGATGCAGGAAAGATGATCGGTGGGGTTGCCGATCTCTACCACCAGTCCGGCGCAGGCCTGCAGGAAGCGCGCGGCATCAACGATACTCTGCGGCAGAACCAGGACACAGGGGGCCTGCGAGATATCTTCCGCGAGCGTTTTGTCGAACTGCGTCAATTCCGCGGCGGAGTGAACGATCCGGACCCTGCCCACCGATTTTCCATGGGCGGCGCAGGTTCCGCAGACCAGCGGGACGGCTGTTGCCGGCACATGCAGCCTGCGGCCTTTGCTGGCGGCCAGGATTAACGGACGCGACTGCAGGATGGCTATGCCATGCTCTTTTGAGTAGGCCCACTCCACATCCTGTCCCATCCCTTCCAGGCTCTCGATCATCTCGCCGAAGCCCACCAGGTCTTCCAGGATCTTCACCGACAGCAAGGGCAGATCAGCCTCCCCGGCCGGAAAGGCAACGAGTTCCAGGCCTCCGGCCGCCGCCGGCGCCTCCCGGTGTGTTTTGTGGGAGATTTCCGCTCCCTGCATGAGATATTCGGCGGATGAGCCGACCAGCAGGTCTTGGGACTTTTCGATGCGCGGGGGGCGATAGAGATCTGCTGCCGCGGTGCCGTCCACGGCCATGGTTCCCAGGCCGGGGACGGCGCTGATCAGCATGTGGCCGCTTTCGGGCTGAGATGGATCCAGGGTAAACAGGACGCCTGCACAGGAGGCCTCCACCATGACCTGACAGAGTACCGCAAAATCAAAGTCGGCAAGAGACAGCCCGGCATTGAGCCGGTAGGACAGCGCCCGATCACTGAAGCCGGAGGCAATAACCTCCCTGTAGGCATCAAAGAGCGCATCAATCCCGATGACATTCAGCACTGACGTATACTGTCCGGCGAAGGAATGTTCAACCCCGTCTTCCGAGACGCCGCTGCTGCGCACCGAGATCGCCAGAGACCCGGAAGACCCATGCTCCCGTCTTTCGGTGGATTCGAGGTGGAGGTATGCCTCTGAGAGCGCCAGGGAGATTTCCTGCGGCATCGGGGTTGCCAGGATCATTTCCCGGATCTGTCGGGCAGCCTCCGGTATTTCCTTTTGCCTGAACTCCACCTGGTGCAAAATCCGGCCTATGTCGGCCGCCAGTTGTCCACCGGCGATAAATCGCCTGCATGCCCGGGTGGTGCAGACAAATCCGTTGGGAACCGGCAGGGCCAAACGCCGCAGGCGCGCCAGATTGCTGGCCTTGGTGCCGGCCTGGAGCTGGGAATGCGGTTCGAGATCGTCCAGGGCCAGACAGAAGGCCTGGAGATTGGGATGGGCCGAGAGGGACGCCAGATGTCCCAGAACATCCGCAGCCATCTGGCCATGGAGGGCATAGAGTCCGGAATGGGCATCCCCCGAGAGCAGGTTTAAGCCATCGACCAGCTCTCCCGTGACGCTCAGCAATTCTTCCGTTGATGCGCAAATATCCGTTTCTTCGCCACGGTTGAGCAGTCCATCGACGGCGACGATAAGCTCCAGCGCCCTGCCGTTATTTTCCAGGAATATCCGAAAGGCATGATAGCGTGACTTTAACTCCGTCAGGGCCTCTTTCTCGCGCATCTGTTTTCGGGCGCGGAAGGTTTGCAGAAGGCGGTCGAGGATGTTCATCGTCGATCACCGGCTAGGGAGGCTGCGGCGGTATCCGCCCGCTCCGGTGAAGCCGGATGCCGCGAGGGGATCCGGGGCCTGCGGATTTTTCGCAGCCGGGATGTTCCGGTTGAAGGCCCCCAGAAAGGTGTCGGCGAATATCGTAAAGAGTATCTGCATATCGGCATCATTATACAGGCTTGTATCCCGTTGCCGTGAAAAGGCGGTCAATGCCCCTAAAACAGACAGGGCGGAACGCAAGGCGGCCGATTCCACCATCTTCAGTTTTCCAATGACCAGGTCGCCTTTCACCGAAACACTGAAGTCCATGGCCTTGAGTACATAGCTGATAAATCTGGCCCTGCGGTTGCGGCGTTCAGGATCCGCCAGACCGCCGGCAAACCTGAAATAGACATAGTTGCGGGCGTCATCAGTCCCCAGATTGGCGTCGATGACGCTGAAATGATAGCCGAGGCGAAGACTGATGTTCATATAGTCGTGACTGACGATAGCCAGGTTTTCGCCGAGATTGCCGATGGGATCGGAGAGCATGCCCATACTGCGGGGCACGCTGGAGAAAATATCCCTGAGGCCCAGGGTGGGGAGTTCGGTTGTCCAGGCCTGCGGTTTCAGCAGCCCTTCCAGAAAGACCGAAAAGGGTTCCGAGCGGGTGGCGTCAGGGGACAGCTCTCTTCCTCCCTCCGCCGCCATCCCCCCCCCGATATCCAGGATCCGTATATCCATCGGCACCCCCAGATCCATCCTCCGGGTTCGTATGGCGCCCAGTCCCGGCCGGCGCTCCTGAAAGTGGGCGAGTTCGTCAACCGCCTTTTCATGACAGAAGTGAATGATATCATGGAAGGTCCGGCATCCCTGCGGGGAAAAATTCGGTGCTTCGGGGTCGATCAGGTTCAAGGGCCTGATGAAACGCAGCAGCCGCCGCAGGGTCCTGTACTCCGGGTCGGAAGGCGAGAGGTCCATTTCTCTGGCGCCTTGCCGCAGCAGCGTTTCAAGGATGCCCCGGTAGACGGCGGTCTCGCTGGCATCCACCGTTACCTCCGTTCCCGGAGGAAGGAGCGCCAGTGCGTCAGGTAGTCCGAAGAGGGCCGGTAGGCGCAATTCCCTGGCCACGGTGGCCAGATGTCCTGTTGTCGTTCCTTTTTCGGTGATGATGGCGGCGGCCCGCTGCAAAACAGGAGTCAACTGCGGGGAGGCGACCCGGGCGACGGCTACTGCGCCGGCGGGAAAGTCCGCCGGGAGCATCTCACCTGTCACATGGACCACCGTGCCCGCGGCAATACCCGATTGGACCAGGTGGCCTCCCCGGCAAAGGACTTCAGCCTCCTGCTCCCGGAGTGGTCCATCGCCTCCGGTCTCTTCCAGCCTAACGGGCATGGGGGTAAGTCCGGTGATGCAGCATTCCCCGTCTGCAAGACACTCCCAGCGTACCGTAACCGGGGCGCCCAGCATGCGCTCAAGCATCATCGCCGTTTCCGCCAATCTCTTCAGCACCTTGATTTCCACCAGGGCCGAGCCTCGCCCGAAGGAACCGTGGGTGGACGCAGCACCCGTGGCCAGACTGCCTTCGGGGAAGTGATATCCGGCCGGGCGGGGAGTAATGGTTGATTGAATAATGTCGAAGGGATAGGTCCGGCGAAGCAGGAAGGTGTCATCACCGGCATCGGCATCCGGCAGGCCGGCGGTGACGGACAGGGTCTCAGGGAAGCCCTTGGCTGCGAAACGGGTCTGTACGGTTCCGGAAACGGCGGCAGGCAGAGAACCTCTGACAAAGACGGCGAAGGGGCCGATGGGTTCCCGTCCGGATTTCGCAAACCAGGCAAAGATCGTGCGGATAAGATGTTCCAGACAGCGGGCGTAAAGATCGGCTGCGGAATCGTCAGAAGCAGGCAATGGTTCTACATTCTTTTGCGCCTCGGGCATCGAGATGGAAGATTGCCCTTCAGGCCAGCTTTCAATGAGAATTTCCATTCCAGGCCCATCGGCGACAGGCGCCAGAACGAACCTCCCGAGTTCCTGAACCAGTTCTTCTTCCCCTTCGATCCGGGTGACCACAACGGAAAAACGCAGAACAGACCGGGTCTTAAGCAAGGTCTTGAACTGTTCGCCAATCTCCGCCCTGACCTCGGTCATGGAGACGTGGGCGGCTTGATGCTCCGGAGTGACGGGCGTCGTTTTTTGTCCGGTCAAGGCCTGGGCGCCTTCGGCGGTGATGACAAATCCTTCGGTCACCCGGCTTTCCCGATGATGTCGCAGCTCCGCCAGGCAGACCAGATCGATGCCGACCAGGGGTTCCAGCTCCCAGCCGACCGCATGGAGGGGGAGAACCGGGGAATGAGCAAGAGCCCCGGTGTTTCCGGAGAGGATATCGTCTAAAATTGTCCGAACATCCTGATAGCGGTCATAGAGGGGAATGTACCCGTTCCCCGTCAGGGCATTGAGATTGTAGGTGACATGGTGTACCCGGGAGGCAATGGTCCTCACCGATGTCTCCAGGAAGGCCCGGTCGAAGATATACTCTATACGCAGGGCGCGTTCCATATGGTCCATATCTTCCAAGATGGCGTTATTGAGAAACAGGATCCTCCTGAAATTATTAAAAAGAGACTGCAGACGCCAGATATTGATCTCGGCCGTCTCTCTGCTCCTCGGCCGGTTAATTCCTATGAGTCGTTGCCACCACATTCGCGTGCTCCGCGGGCCGCCGGAAGGATTCACGGTTGCGGACCGGGACCGGGAGGGCTGGCTCCCCGCTGTTTTTCTTCAATCCGCTTTACACAGTCCAGGATATCGCCAAGCTTGAAGGGCTTGGCGACAAAATCGAAGGCGCCTTTCCTGTAGGATTCCTTGGCGGTGTCCAGGGTCGCAAATCCCGTGATAACGATAACCTGGGTGTCCGGAGAGGATTCCTTGGCCCCCTTGAGGACCTGCATGCCGTCGGCGCCTTCCATCATCAGATCTGTGATCACAATATTAAAGGTTGTCTCACGCAACCTGGCCAGGGCCGAAGCGCTGTCCGTAAAGGTCTCGACCTCGTAGCCCATCTTCTGGAATGTGGGTCTCAGCCGTTTGCAGACAATCGGTTCGTCATCGAGAATGAGGATGCGGAGCCGGGGCTCCGCGGGATTATTTTCTGCTGTCATCTTATCCTCCGATTACACTTTTCATAGCGTTGATAAAGAGCTCTGCATGGCTGGATATATCGTCGTCCGAGTGCATACGCGCGTCGAGCTGCCGCGTATAGCCGACCAGTCCTCCCAGCATGCGCATCCGTTCCGACATGCGGAGCAGTGAAAGTTTTTTTAATCTCCCTACCACAAGGTCCCCATGTATTTCCACCCGAAAGTCGAAGTGCTCGAGCACCCTGGCTATGAAACTTGCTCTTCGGGAACGGCGGATAAACTCAGTTACGCCTCCGAGAAACCGGAAATAGATATAGTTGTCATTTATCTCCTGGGAGATATAGGCATCAATAATCGTAAAATGATAGCCGAGACGCATATTGATATTCATATAATCCGGAAGGACCACGACCAGGTTTCTGCCGATCTCTTTCGGGCCGGCCATGGAGGAGGAAAAGGTGCGGGTGACGCTTGACATAAAGCTGCCCAGATCGACCGGAACAGGTTCGGTGCACCACATTCCTAAACCGATAAGGCCCCCCAGCAGCTCCCGCAGCGGCAGGGAAACGATCTGCTCCGGGGTGATGGTGCGGGCCTCCGGCGGACAGGTCGTGCCGCCTCCTGCATCTATGACCATGAGGCCAAGCGGGATATCGGCCTCCAGGCGTTTAGGGGCGGAAAGATACTGCGCCTCCCGTTTTTCACTTAGGTGAATAAGCTCTTCAACCGCCATCTCATGAATAAAGCGGGTGATGTCATGGAAGGTATGGCAGGCCGCCGGGACAAAGTCTTCGCTCTGCGGGTTCAGAAGATTCAGCGGACTGATATGTTTCAGCACCCGGCGCAGCATCCGGTATTCGTACCAATCCTCAAAGACCTCCTCTTCGATCAGCTCGAAATGATCCAGGGCGGTGATATGGCCGCGATATACGGAATTCTGGGTTGCATCCAGGGTGATTTCGTCACCGGTGTGCAGGAGGCTGGTCGCCACTTCGGTGTTGACTATGGTCGGCACCCGGAATTCGCGGGCCAGCGTCGACATATGGCCGGTAGCGGAGCCCACATCGGTGATGATTCCTCTGGCCTTGTGCATGATGCTGGCGTAGCGTGGAGACGTATGCCGGGCCAGCATGATGGCGCCATGGGGGAAGGCCTCGAGATCAGCATCGTTTTCAACCAGGAAGACCTCGCCTATGGCAACGCCGCACTGGGCGACAAAGCCCCTCCCGGAAAAAACGATCTCCGCATTCCGGGTGGCGTTGCCTATCTGCTCCTCCGATGCAGCCGAACTCCCCCAGTAGCGCAGGGGCCGTGTCTGCAGAATCTGCAGGTTGCCCGTTATATCGTAGGTCCATTCTATCTCCAGAGGACGTTTATAGTAGCGCTCCAGCGTCATGGCCGCCTGGGCGAGGGTTCTCATCTGTTTCTCGCTCAAGCTCGGGGCCTCATGCAACTCTTCCGGGGTGTCCTCCCAGACCGTTCCTCCGCCCGGGGCAAGCACCAGACGCTGCGCCTTGTCGGCGACGGATTGAGAGCGCAGGGTATAGGGCGGCGTGCGGTCAAAGACAATGGTATCCGCCGCCCGCTCTCCCCGGACCACGGGAGAGCAGAGGCCCCATACCGCGTTGGCGACCATGACCTCATCGGCGAGATGGGGGGCGTAGGTGTGGAGAACTCCACTGACAAGACCCTCCGCCATAATCTGACAGCCGACGGCCATGGTCGTTTCATGTTCGTGAAAGCCTCTATGGAGGCGATAATGCCAGGCCTTGAAGGTGTAGGCGCTGGCTATGACCCGGCGATAGCCGTCGATAAGCTGATCGCGGGAGACATTCAGCGCGGTCTCGTATTGCCCGGCAAAGCTGCTGGCGCCATCCTCGCCGGAGGCGCTGCTGCGCATGGCGACGGTTATATTGCGCAGCTTCAAGCGCTCGGCCAGCAGATCGAATGCCGCCAGAATCTCGGCGATCAGCTTACGCGGCAGCGAGGCCGCAAAGATCCCCTTCTGCATCTCGCCTGCAAGGTCTTTCAAGGCATCATCGTCCTTGTCGTGCCAGAATTGCATGGCCGATTCCGCCTTGGCAAGCAGACCGTTATGTTGCATGAATTCCGAGAAGGCATGGGATGTTATGACAAAACCGTCCGGTGTGGACAGGCCCAGGCGATTGCGGATGTCGCCGATGTTGGCCATTTTGGTGCCGGCCTGGTCGGTCTGTTCCTGGCCGAGTTCGCTCAGCGGCAAAACGAATCTGCCGCTGGTCAGAACAGGTTTTCCGGACAGTTCCTCCTGGATTGCCTGACGAATGTGCTCGCAGGCAATGAAGAGTTCGGTGTTCCGGCGCTGGTTTAAGATACTGAGATCGGAAATCAGCTTGAAGACCAGGTCTCCAAGCTTTTCCGTTGCCACCTCCACATAGCGGCGGTCAAAAACATACTCGCCTCCCAACTTGTCACCCATATCGGCGATGAGCTCCAGAATCTGGTTGTTTCTCTCCAGGATGCTCTGGAATTTCTTAAAGAGAACAGAAAACGGGAGTACCTTTTTCGGGTGACGCCGGAAGGCGAGCAGGTTTTTCAAGACGCGCAACATACAGAGACCCTATTACCGCTAATGAGCTCCCTTGCTCTGGAATACGAGGCCGATGGCAAGGCCTGCGAAAACAGCGATGACCGTTGCCAGTATGCCATAGAGGAGGCTTTTTTCAAAGGCAAGTTTGCTGAGCCACTTGGGAAAGCCGATCAGTTCAGCCTTGACGGCCGCGGTATATTTTCCCACCACGGCGCCGTCTTTAAGGGCGATGGCCTCAACCTGGTATTCTCCCGGGGCAAGGGCGGACGGGATGGCAAGTTCAGCTGAAAACGAGGCCAGGGATCCCTCGACCGGACCGAGATGGACGCCGCCCTCTTTTTCACTATACAGCTTTTCGTGTTTTTTCAGGAGAAAGAGTTCATGCGGGATATCGATTTTTTCAGCCTTGGCGTCCTGCTCGATCTTGATGACATCGCGCAGGCTTTCGAGTCTGAAGGGGGCGGCGACGCCGCCAAGCTCGGCAAACGGCCGGGAGGTGTCGATCAG
>JAJYAX010000218.1 GCA_021779275.1 Deltaproteobacteria bacterium
GGAGGAAAAAGGAAAGGAGGACCACAAGTGTGCAACGGAAGAAGCTTCGCGACATATTTTTTTCCATAGTGAGTATGCCTTGTAGCTGTAGTTTGCTTCTTGGAGATACAACCGGCAAACAGCAGTTGTTTTTTACCATTCTTATGACGCAGAATCAAGAGCGGGTGAAATTTTTCACTTGCGGGTTCACCCGCGTGTTCTCTGCACAATCTCCCCTTTGTGAATCTCTCCGTTACTGAAGATTCCCGGGATGATCTTTTCGCAGTGGGCGATGGATGTCTGCTTTGAGCAAGGGGCTGTCAAGCACTTCGATTTCGTTGGAAAGGGTCTCGACCGGCATCCGGGAGAAAGGCCTGTTGCAGAAATCCATCTTGATCCTGTATGTGCCGGCGGACAAGGCCGGAGGAAGATCGAGAAAGAGAAATCGAGAGGCCTTCCTGTCCGTAATCATCAGGCAGCCGGCAGTTTTTCCGCTTGTGATCCGGGCTGCTGTTTTTGTTCCCGACTTTTCGTCGATCAGGGTCGCGGTTTTGTTGATTCCAAAGGAAAAATCACTGATGGAGGAGAGGGAAAGACGAACCCTTTCACCGGCCAGGTAACGGTCATAGTCCGTTGAGAGATAGATCCGTTGGTTCTCATCGCTTTCTCCCGTCCTGACCTTTGATGTTGACGCCTCCCAGAATCGGGGCCTGGCGGAATCCAGATGGATGTCGGCCCCGCCATAGTATCCGACACCACAGCAGTCGGCGTTCTTGATTGTTGTCCAGAGTTCCTTGCCGTCTACTCCCTCAATATTAAAATCTATGGCCATGCCGTCCATGTGCTGGCTGGTCTTTGCAACGTTTCCGCCGGCATTACGGATGGTTGTATTGTATTGGGGACTACGGTAGCCCGAATCGAGGTTGATCACCTTGCCGGGAGCGACACGGTCGGAGAAGTAATCGAGCATGCAGATGAGTCGCGGCGAGATATGTTCTCCCTTTTCTTCGGTGGGAAACCCGAAAACCTTGTCGATCCGGTCGAATCCTTTCTCATCCAATGCGCCGTCGGCTGTGAAGAGGCTTACGTGCGCTTCCAGTCCGGTTTTGGCGTTCCTGATATGGATCACTCCGTCACCCATAATAAAAAATCGTTCGAGTGACGCGGGCCAGGCCCCTGCCGGAACACCCAGGAGAAGGAAGGCCAGAAGACCTCCGGTCAGGAAGGACAGCCTGCCTGCCTGCCTGTCCGTGTCTGCCTTTGGATATCCACAAAAGGGCATACGTATTTTCCTGTTGCGTCGTACCTGTTTTTGCAAAGGCTGCATAGTGTAAAAGATTCGCATAGGATGCAGTATAGCATGTCTTGAGGCAAGGTGACAGGATTTGTAGGATCATTTTTGGGCAGTCGACCTGCGCGGACCTTGAAAATTTGGCCGCTTCGTTCCCGGGTTATTTCTGGGGAAGAGTGTCGGTTGCCGGTGGAAAAAGATTGAAAGTGTCGGGCGAAGGTATTAAAAAATATCAATGACGATCATATCCTGCACTCTTACCAATCAAATCTATTACGAAGAGATAGAAGGCGATCCGGAATATCCCCTCCTGGTCTTTCTTCATGAGGGACTGGGGTGCTGCGCGATGTGGAAAGACTTTCCGCGGCAACTGTGCCGGAAGACGGGATGCCCCGGATTGATCTATGATCGTTTGGGGTATGGCAGGTCGTCCCCCATGATGTCTCCCCGCACCATCCATTATATACATGACTCCGCGCTCCAGGAATTGCCCGGCGTGCTTGAGAAATGCATTCCCCGGAGGCCCTTTGTTCTGATCGGCCATTCGGACGGAGGCAGTATCAGCCTTATCTTCGGGGCTGAAAGGCCGGCCGGTCTGAAGGGGATCATTACCGAAGCCGCCCATGTCTTTGTCGAGCCTCTGACCGTTGCCGGAATCCATAGGGTGGATGAGGCCTATAAAAAAGGGGAAATGAAGGGCCTTGCCAAATATCATGGAGACAAAACGGATGGTATTTTCAGGGCCTGGGCGGATACATGGCTGAGCGACTGGTTTCGGCCCTGGAATATTGAGTACCTGCTGCCGTCAATCGAGTGTCCGATGCTGGTCATCCAAGGCAGGGCCGACCAGTATGGCACTGAACGACAGGTTGAGGTGATCGTGTCGAAGGTCTCCGGCAGGGCCGAATCTGTTTTATTGGACAATTGCGGGCATTCGCCACATGGGGAAATGCCGGAGGCTGTGCTGGGGGTGATGACCGGGTTTGTCAGGCAGATTGTCTCCCTCTGATTTTCACCCCTTCCCTGAAGGAATCCCACCGCACTGTAGCTGTGCAATTGGACTCAAGCTTTTACCTTGCCTCCGGATGAGCGGTGAAAAAGATTCCGGCAGGTCGCTCAACCCCGGCTGGTGCAAAATGGAACAAAAGCGTTTCATATTGCGCGTCTGTTCTTGAAACACTCCCCGCATATTTTTCCTTACGCCGTCAGGGTAGTCAGGGATTTTGGCTGGCGGTACGGGGTGTTGTTCCAATATGTTCCAGGGAGGCGTTGGGTGACCAGTTTTAGAAAGTAGATATTGCCGTCTGGTCAACGTTTTGTTTTTATATGATATAAGTAATATACGTACCAGTGGCACGCATATTGCTGTTCAGTATGAGAAATGTTGCTATCCTACCTCAACCTTTGTCAGTTTTAAACGCAGGAGAACTATATGCCATCGATTGCACTTTTTGCCCAGACTTTTACGAAGCAGAATGAGATCCTGGAGGGACTCTCTGCCGCCATGAAATGTTATGTGGTCACCGATGATCACATAATTACCAATGTTTCGACGGAACACTCCATTGACGAAAAAAAAATACGTCATTCATTATACGAAAAGACATCGGTGTTTAATCAATTTACCTTGGAAAGAGAGCGGCATGTAAACCTGTTGAAAATCGAGGTTGCTTCCCGGTTATCGAAACCATCTCAATGTATTTATACGGGATTTCATGCCTTGTTGATACCAAAGAAAGTCACCCATATCCTGAGGGTGCTGGTGGCGGACGAAAAGTCACAGAGGGTCGTGCAGGCCATGGCTGAAGGACTTTCTGAGAAGGAAGCGAAGAGAAAAATAAAACAGCGTGATATCAGCGCCTATTCCTGGACGGATTTTCTCTTTGGCAAGGAGGCTGTTGACCGTTCGCTCTATGATATGATTCTCCCGGTCGGCAATCAGCCTCTGGAAAAATCCGTTAAGCTGATTATTGATAATTGCCATAAAACACCCCTGCTTGAAACAGAAGAATCAAAGCAGGCCGTCGCTGATATGATGTTGGCGGCCATGGTTGAAAAAGCCCTTCTGCAGAAAGGTCATAATGTTGAGGTCACTGCGGATCAGAGCAATGTTTTGCTTGAGGTTAATAAAAGCGTATTCAATTTTGGTAGCTTGGCCGATGAATTAAAGAAAATCGCGGAAGGTGTTCCCGGGATAAAAAACATAGAGGTTATACGAGGTCGCGAATATGAGACCTCGGTTTATCGTGGTCAGCGCTTTGAGCTTCCCTCAAAGGTTTTGCTGGTTGATGATGAAAAAGAACTGGTTCAGACATTGTCCGAACGTTTGATCAGTCGAGACGTCGGCACCTATGCCGTTTTTGACGGAAAACAGGCGTTGGATCTTATCGATGACGATAAACCTGAAATAATGGTTCTCGATCTGAGAATGCCCGGTATGGACGGCATTGAAGTCCTGCGGAGGTCGAAACAGAAGAATCCGGAAATTGAGATAATAATTCTCACCGGGCACGGAACCGAAGATGATCGTAAGCTCTGCCTGGAGTTGGGCGCCTTTGCCTATCTGCAGAAGCCGGTCGATCTGGAGGATCTTTCCCATACGATCCAGGAAGCCCATGCCAAGGTGCGCAGCGGACAGGCCTGAGATATCATATCCTTGTGAAACGGGTAGCAGGATGCGCGGAAGGTGCATCCTGCTACTTCACCATACATCACAGCAGGATTGATAAGATTATTTCCCCTTCTTCTCATAGGCCGCCGTGATTTTTTCAATAAGCAGGACGAGGTCGACAGGCTTGATGATGTAGTCGAAGGCCCCCAGTTCCATTCCGGTGATACCGGCATCAACGGATCCATGTTTCGTCAATATGATTACCTCGATGGTGGAATCAAAGGTCTTGACCTGTGACAGCGTATTGAGACTGTTGATGCCGGGCATTTGCAGGTCGAGGATCATCACATCAGGCATGAAACGGGGGATGATTGCCAGAGCCTCCTCTCCGGAAAAGACACTCTCGACCTCGATGTGGCAAAGCCGCAGGCGTTCCGTCAGCGTGGAGGCGAATTCCTCCTCGCTGTCTACAACCAACACCTTTATTTTTCTTTTTTTGCC
>JAJYAX010000219.1 GCA_021779275.1 Deltaproteobacteria bacterium
TCCTTTATTCAGGGATATGAGCCGTATTGTACTTCAAATAATGAAAAGGATGTATATCTTTTTCCAGTTTTACGAAAAAGTGAATCCATGTCAGCCTATCAGGCCTCCTTGTCCCAGATGAAAGGCGGTCGCTTGGTTTTTGCCCTGATCCAGTTCATTCCTCTCTGTACGGAAGGCTGCTGGATAAGTTTTTCTATGAGTCTGTGTTTCCCGGGAAAGTCAAGCAATGATATCCCGAGAAGCATGGTCAGGATGCCCTGACCGGGAAGAAACAGCATGGCAATACCGGCCAGGAGCAGCACGAGGCCGAAGATATTGCGCAGCAGTATCAGGATGAGGGCGATGATCGGGGGAAGAGGTGTGAGAGGGGGAGGTCTTTTGCCGCGGATGAAGTAATCAGGAGGCAATAGGCTGATCAGCCAGGGGATCAGCAGGATGCTGACCATGAAGGCGAAGAACGAAATGATTCCGAGCCATTTCAGGGCCGGTATGTATCTTGAAAGGCCGGAGATGATCATTGGGGGGGATCGGAAGCGGAGGGGGTTGAAATGCCGGGTGAGGCAAGGGGCTGAAGTGTGACGTGGACCCTGTTTTTGGACTCCGTTGCCTGTTCCGATGCGGTCATTTTTGCCACCCTGTCCGGACTCACTCCGAGTTGGGTGGTTAAGAAGGCGTAGGCGGCGTCGGCGCGCTGCCGGGCAAGCTCATCGATGGCCTGCTCGGGCACGGATACCGTACTGGGGAAGATGGGGGCGTATCTGGCCAGTTCCTCGGCCGGGATATCCCTTTCACTGATGGAGCCTTTGTGTTGTCCCGGTTGTTGCGGCGGTCTCTGGTTTTGCAGCTTTTGCCATTCCTGCGATCTCCTGAGATTTTCCTTTGCCACGCGTCTTTCTTCGGCCTCCTGCAGTTTTTCCTGGATCGCCTTTTTGTCCAGATCCATATCCGCCAGGCCGGTGATAACGAGCTTCAGCCGTGGATGCGCGACCACCAGGTCTCGGTAGAGGGTCAATTTCGCCTTGCCTTTTTCAGAGAGGATGCTTTCCCCGTCAATAAAGTCGGCGGCGGCATCAACGGCCAGTCCCGAAAAGTTTTCGTGGGTCAGAAGCAGGGGGGCGACAAGGGATTTCAGTATTAATCTTCTGACATACTTTGCCGTATCCGTGAACACCGGGGAGTCCTTCCTGTCGCCGGAACCGGCAACAGGAACGTGCAGCTCGATGACATCCTGTCTGTCGGCAAGAAGGGCCAGGGGGAGTGCGGTGTCTGCAGACGGGGAGGCCGGGGAGAGACCGGAAAAGAGAAAGCGGGCCTCGCCATTTTCCTGCCCGTCTTTCCAATTGTCCTCGAGGGTGAGGTCGAAGGTTCCCTTGCCTGTGTCCAGGTCGAGGAGCGGAGAAAGCTGTTCCTTGAAGAGGGAAACCGGCATGGCCTCCATCTTCAGGTTTGATTGGGCCGTAAGAGGAGAGGCAAAAAGATCGGTTGTTGCCTCAAAGGTTACCGGGTGGCCGGCAAGCATCCCGGAGAACGAGCAGGTGGCGGCTGTTCCGGCGGGCGGGAATGACACATTGCCGATCTCACCCTGGAGAGCGGCAATCTCCTGCTGCCAGGGAGGAGCGAGCCGGGCATCCTTATAGACAAGTGTTCCATCCTTGACGGTGATCCCTGTGGCCTGCAGGTCCGGAACAGCAGGGGCCTTCCCCCTGTTTTTCTGCTCACCCTTCGGGAGAAGGTCCTTGAGAAACCCGGCTGTTTGCTCGAGTACGCCGGACTTTTCATCCGCCCGCAGATAGGTCAGAACCGGACGGTCGATCTGGGCCGCCGAAAAACCGAGATGGAAGGGGTTTACGGCGTAGGAGAAGTCCTGGATATTCATCTCGGTCCAGGCAAGCGAAGATTTTGCCGGTTTGTTTTCGAATCGGGCCTCCGAGAGGCGCAGAGAGCCCTTGAAGGCGGTGTCGGGATAGGTGAGATGACCGATCCCGTCCATCCGGGCCTGACCCTCCAGTAAAAAGGGTGCGTCGGTGTACCAGGGCAGAAGCTCCTTCGATTGCATGCCTGAGAATTCTACGGCAAGCGAGGCCCTGAGAGGTCCGAGCGCCACCGTGCCTTTGGCCTTGATCTCTCCCGACCGGCCTGTTTTTCCGGTAACTGCAAAATTTTCCTTGCCTTTGGCGTCTTTTTCCAGCGTGTTTGCCTGCATGTTCAGGTCGTTGAAGATTAAAGGTGTTTTGGTCGTCTCCGAGGCCTTCAGGGTTACGTTCCCGGAAAAATCGATCCCATGAAGTCTGCAGGCGCCGCCCTTCCTGGTCAGCGACTCCAGGAAACGGGGAATATGGTTCTGCAGCAAGGTGAGCCTGGCGTTTTTGATAAGGACATTGCCGATATCAAGGGTGTTGTTTTTCGAGTCGACAGGTCCAATAGTCAAGGCGCCCGCATGCAGCCATTCAACTCTCTTTTCAAAGAGCCCCAGGTCGGTAATCGAAGCGGAGCCGTCGGAAAGGGTATACGAGAAGCGCTTTTTGCCGCTGGACGTTCGCTGGATGGAAAGCGTTCCGGTCATGTCGGCAGAGCCTGACATATCTTCATTGTCCTCCGTGAACAGGGAGCTTATCAGAGAGGCCGGGAAATGGTTGAGTTGCACTGTCCCCGTCGGGCGGTTCTTGTCGTCGAGTTCACCCTGCCAGGAAAATGAGGCCGACGGGGACAGCTGCTCGCCGCTCAAGGTAAAGGAGCATCCGGTTCCCGGTGTATCATGGCCCTCCCGGGGGAGGGTGGTATAGTTTTTTATGCTCAGCTGGAGGGACTGGTAGGTCTTTTCCTGGGTCTTTTTTCTTTGAGTCTCGGAGAGATGCAGAGTCCCGTTGTCCATGATAAAAAGATCCATGACAAAGGAAGGGGTGGTCCGCTCCGGCATTTTCCGTTCCCCGGATTTTTCTTCCGCCGGCAGAAGGCTGTCCAGAGTCTGTTCGGAGAAATTTTTCTTCAGATGAACGACGGGTTCATGAACGAGGATATTCTGCAGATGGAGATCGCCGGTAAACGGCTGCATGGTTCCCTCCAGCCGTGCCCCGGGCATGGTCACGGCAAGAGAAGCATCCTGGGTCAGCAGCTCAATATCCTTGGTGTCCATCTGGAAGAGAATCGTCAGTCGTTTGGCCTGATCCTTGTCAGGGATGAAGGAAACCTGGATCCGGCCCTCCGCCGTCCCTTTGACAAGCTGAACTGGCGAGGAGAGGGGGAGATAGCCGAAATAGAGCGGCAGGTCCAGGTCGTGCAGGTCAAAGGAGAGCCGTGTTCGGTCACCGCCTTCCTTGTCGGGCATGGCCGCCTCGCCGGTCAATTGCACGGGACTGCCGTTGATCACCGCGGAAAAACGGGGCGAGACAGAGGTCTTTTGCTGCGAGGAGAGGTTGGAGAGCGTCGGCAATGTGAGTTCTATCTTCTCCGCCTTGTGGACCTTGCCCGTCACCCGGTCATCAAAAATGACCGTGCTGTCGCTGATGGCAATCGTATTAAAAGAAAAAAGAAAGGGCAGTTTCGATAATTGAAAGATCTCTTCCGGAGACGAAGCCGCCTGGGTGCTGAAGAGCGATGAGACATTGTATTTTTTGTCGCTATACCGGATAAGGTTAAGGGTCAGCTTGGAGATCTGCAGTGACGAGCAGACAAGGTCGCCTCGCAGGAGCATGAGAGGCTTGATGTTCATCCGGAGATCGGCTGCCCTCAAAAAAGCCGGTTCGTGTTTTGATGTGTCTGAGGCGCTCAAGGTAATATCTGCCAGGTGGACATGAAACGTAAAAGGATTGAATTGCGTCTCACCGATGGTCAATTCCATGTCGGCATATTTCTGGACGGAGCGCGCGAGCTTTCCACTGATAAGCACGGGGGCCGCCAGGAATCCGACGCCGCAATAGACACCGAAAAGAAGCGCTGCAATCAGGGCCGTGATCAGGTAAGGGTTGAGAGGCGGGAGTTTTCTTCCAGTCTTCTTGCCGCCGGGCGATCTTTTCCTCTGCGGCTTGATGACCTTGGTCGGTTGGGGGTCCGCATCCGGATGGATGGATATGGAGCTGTAGTGATCTGGTCTCGGATCTGACATGGGTCTCTTCTGCTTGTTTACATGAGATTTTTGGAATAATAATGCTTTTTTCGTGACATCTTTCAAGAAAGAATAATCAAAAAATACAAACGCGATATTATAGCAGAACAATACAAAAAGGGGTCTTTTAATTATCTCCCATACCTGATAAAGATATGTAGAGGTTTTTCGCTCTCCGCTCCGGTTCAGAATCGCCAAAAAAAGAAGGGTTACAACGAAGAGGTATGGACAGTCGACGACGGATATGGATTGCCCTGGCGGTGACCCTTTTTTTCCTG